>JANXOP010000341.1 GCA_025357755.1 Kofleriaceae bacterium
CCGCCCGAGCTAACCAAGAAGGTTCGCGTTGGGGAATTCGCGCAATCGTGGATGAAGTCGAAGACGTTAAAGCTCGACTCATCGACCGCAAGGACCTACGCGGACGCCCTCGAAAAGCACATCTTGCCGGCACTGGGTGACCTCTACTACGACGCGCTCACGTCACAGGACGTGCAGCGTTGGATCGACGGCGCGCTGACGCGCGGCTGGACGTCCGAGAAAAAGGGCAGCAAGCGAACCAGCAAGACCGTGCGGCGGGCTTACACCCGCGACACGGTCGCCGGCTGGTTTCGCGTGTTCCGCACGATGACTCGCGACGCGATGGCCACGCTCAGCTTGCCGCGCGATCCGACGTTGCGCATCGTGTTGCCCGAGGCGAGCATGGACGACGAACAGTCGAACGCGCTCACCGCGGACGAGCTGATGGCGTTTGTCAATGCGATGCAGACGAGCTACCCGCAGCATCACGCGCTGGTGGCTCTGCTCGCGTACACGGGACTTCGGTTCTGTCACGCGAGCGCATTGCACTGGGAGGACTGGGACGAGACCGCGGGCGTGATGCGGATCCACCGCAAGAACGTGCGCGGCAAGCTCGGCTCGGTCACGCGCAAGAAGCGGGCGCCGAAGGAGTACCCGGTGCTGCCGGAGCTGGCCGAGATCCTCTCGGCACACCGCGCGCGGCTCGATGCTGCGGCCGTGGAGAATCCTGACCTGACGAAGAAGGGCTACATGTTCCCTTCGTCGGTTGGGACGCTCCGGACGCCGAACAGCCTCGACCGTGCGTGGGGCAGCTGTCTCGAGAAGGCGAAGATCAAGAAGCGCTTCACCGTTCACGGCTTGCGTTACACGTTCACGGACCTCGTCCGGCTCGCGAACGTCGATGCGGTCGTGCGGCGTGCGCTGACGGGTCACGTCACCGAAGAGATGCAGCGGCACTATTCGACGGTTGGTCTCGATGAAAAACGCGCGGCGATTCGGGGCGTGCTCAAGCTCGTCCCGCCGTCCCCCACCTCCGAACCCGCTTCCACCACTGGAAGTGGGGTTTCGGGTGGGGTTTCGGAGGTCGTCCTGAAGATCGCGAGCTGAGAGATGAGCGAAGGCCGTCGCAACCAACCGACTTCTCTCTCGAATTTTCGAGCGGGATAACGGATTCGAACCGTCGACCTTCAGCTTGGGAAGCTGACACTCTACCACTGAGTTAATCCCGCAGGTCTGCGTAACCATTGATCATGGAGCGCGCATCGTCAAGTGCTCCTCCATCGGATCACCACTTTCGGTGGTGATCGCCGAATTTTCGATCGTCACGTCGGCCCGAACGACCACGACCGAACCGGGGTGTCCGTCCCGAACGCGGCCACGTCCGCTACTTCAACGACGGTCACGCGAGACAGACTTGGCGCGACGACCATCACCGAAATCGACCGCGTAGCCCTTGCGTCCGGCGCGGTCCGGACTCATCCGAAAAAACCAAAGGAGATTCCCATGCGACGTTTCCATGCTTTGCTGATTGCAGCTGGCCTGGCGGCGATGCCTGCGATTGCAGCCGCCGGGTCCTCCACCGATTCCTCGTCGACGCCACAGGTCTACGAGAAGTACGAGTTCTCCACGAGCCGGGGCCGGCTCGGCGTCATGGTGATGAGCCTGACGCCGGAGCTGCGCAAGCACCTCGGCGCCGCCGCGGACCGCGGCGTCCTCGTGGCACACGTCGAGCCGGGGACCCCGGCCGCGGCGGCGGGCATCACGGTCGGCGATGTCATCGTGACCGTGCGAGGTCGCACGATCGGCGATGCGGCCGATGTCTTGACAGCCCTCGCCGACGTGGCCACGAATCAACCTGTCTCGATCGACCTCGTGCGGGACAAGCAGCCGCTATCGCTCCAGGCCACGCTGGCGGACCCTGTGTGGAAGCAGCTGCCGCAGTGGCTGCGCGACATGATGCAGTCGCTCGTGCTGCCCGAGGAGACCGCGTCGCCATTCGAGCCGCGCTGGTTCCGCGATCTACTCCATCCATCTAAGCCTAACGAACCGTCCCTTCATTCTTGAGGTGATCCCATGGGCCACTCGAATAATCGCGAGCCGCGTCGGCAATGGAAATCGATCGAGAGCAACCGCGCTCGCGTTGCATGCGCGTCGTGTGGCGCGGAGGCGCGTCCGCATGCGGCGAACCTGCCGTTCTGCAACGCGTGCCTGGATTGGGCACGTCAGAGCAGCCTCGCCGAGTGGGACGAGCTCGGCGCGGGCGACTGAGGCCTTGCGCGCAGCATGACGATGATTAGAAACAGATAATAGCCACCACACACCGCGGGGAGCGGGCCCTACACGCAAAGGTCCTACACCTCACCTCATCCACATCGAGTGACCCTGGCCGTTCACGGCCCCGCTCCCCGCGGTGACCCCTCTTACATCCACATCCACATCGAGGATCAACCACCATGCAGACCCAACGTTGGAATCCATGGTCCATCTTCGACGAGCTCGAGCGCACGGTGTTCGCTGCGGCCGGCTCGCCGGAGTGGCCTGCCTTCGACATCGAAGACAACGACGACGAGACCACGCTGACCGCTGACGTGCCCGGCATGACCGATGACGACATCGAGCTCACGATCGCGGGCTCCGTGCTCACCGTGCACGGCGAGCGCAAGGTGAAGGACGGGCGCTACGTGAGCCGCCGCCGCTTCACGGGCACGTTCGCGAAGCAGTTCCGGATCGGCGAGGGATACGACCTCGATCACATCCAGGCGCGGATCACGAACGGCGTCCTGACCATCACGCTCTCGAAGGCCGAGCAGGCGAAGCCGCGCCGGATCAAGCTCGCGAGCGGCGTCGTCGAGAAGGTCAAGGGGCTGCTGTCCGGCGACAAGCAGAAGGATCATCAACCGGCGGCGTGACGCCGCCGTCCCTATCGAGGTTGAAGATGTCCGAATGGCATCCCATCGCGCACGTAGCCGTCGAGCACGCGGCGTGTCGCGCGGCCATCATCGATACGCTGCAGCGCCGCGGCTGGGCGGTCGTCGAGCAGCCGACCGGCCTGCATCTGATCCACGCGATCTCGGGGCTCATCCTCGGCGATCAGCCGTGGTTGCGGCCCGGGCTGATCGCTGCCGATGCTGCGGCTCGTGGCTGTAGCGGGCTGAGCATCGCGCGCGGACTGCGCGACCTCGGTTCGCGGATCCCGGTCGTCGTCATCGCGCGCGCCGCCGACGAGCTCGCCACCACGCGCGATGGCCCGCTGACGATCGTGGCACCCGAGGACGCCGTCAAGACGGTCGAGCTACTTGCGCACCCGCGCCGCATCGGCGCACCACGCTTTTCAAGGAGTACAGAACATGTTGGCACGACAGGTCTGGCCGTCACGGCCAGCGCTCGCGAATCTCTTTGATCTCGAAAACCGCCGCCGCGAGATGTTGCGGCTCCTGGACGCCGTCGCCGGCGATCCATTCGGCGAGGCGACCGCGGGTGGCTTCCCGCCGATGAATGTCACGCAGGACGACGACCACTTCTACGTGCGCGCCAAGGTTCCTGGGATTCGCGCGAGCGACCTCTCGATCACGGCGGTCCGCAATCGACTCTCGATCTCGGGGCGGCGCGAGATTCCGCAAGAGCACGAACGCGTCAGCTACCACCGCAAGGAGCGCGCGAACGGCACGTTCGATCGAACGATCGCGCTCCCGGTGGAGATCGACGCCGAGCGCGTCGACGCGCGCTACGCCGACGGGATCCTCACGCTGAAGCTGGCGAAGGTCGCCGAGGCCAAGCCGCGCCAGATCATGGTCAAGACCTGAGCCCGGACCACAGGAGATCCGAACCATGACGAACGAACACACCACGAATATGCAGCACGCCGACAAGTCGGGCGTGCTCGCCGAGCAGACGCGCCCGGGGGCGGTCTACACCCCCGCCGCCGATATCTTCGAGACCGAGAACGCGATCACGGTGCTCGCCGACATGCCCGGCGTGAAGGCGGAGGACCTCAAGATCGATCTGCACGACAGCGTGCTCTCGCTGACCGGCCGGATCAGCAACACCGACGTTGCGGGCGAGGTCGATGTCCTGCGCGAGTACCGCACGGGAACGTTTCACCAGCGGTTCACGCTCTCCGAGGCGATCGACCAGTCGAAGATCGACGCCAAGCTGACCGACGGCGTCTTGCGGCTCGAGTTGCCGAAGGTCGAGAAGGCGCGCCCGCGTCAGATCACGGTGCGGACGAACTGAGCTTCCGCGATCGCGCCGGCGCCTCACCGATCGCGAGATGATCGGACAGGCAGTCGAGGAACAGCCTGGTCTTCGCCGGGACGAGGCGCGACGGCGTCAAGGCATGCACGACGACCGGCGGCGGGCTCCACCCAGGCAGCACGCGGACGAGCGTCCCGGCCGCCACCGCGGCGCGTGCCATCGCGATATCGACCATCGCGACACCGACGCCGAGCGTCGCGAGCTCGAGCACGAAGCGCAGGTTGTTCGCGACGAACCGTCCGCGGATCGGCACCGCGACCGTCGATCTGCCCTTCGCGAGGTTCCACGTCGTCTGGTTCGCGCGCGCCGCGCCTGCGCGGATGCACTCGCAGCGCTCCAGATCGGCCGGGCTGTTCAACGGACCGTGGCGTTCGAGATACGACGGTGCGGCGTAGAGCCCGCCTTCGAGCATGCCGAGCCGGCGCACCGTGAGCTGCGAATCGGCAAGCTCGCCGATCCGGATCGCGACATCGAAGTTCTCGGCGACGAGATCGACATGGCGAGGCGAAAGATCGAACTCGAAGGCGATCTCCGGATAGCGCGAGGCGAAATCGGCGAACAAGGGCGTCAAGAAGGTCAGGGTGAAGTCGGGGGTCGTCGAGACTCGCAAGAGGCCCTGCGGCCGCGTGATGTGATCCGAGAGCTCCGCATGCGCGGTCTCTGCCGCTTCGACGATCGCCCGGCAGCGCTCGAGATACGTGACGCCAACCGACGTGAGCGCGACCGCGCGCGAGGAGCGTACGAGTAACTGCAACCCGATGCGGCGCTCGAGCGCGACGATGCGGCGTGACACGGTCGACACGGGCATGCCGAGCGCGCGCGCGCCGTGGCTGAAGCTCTTTGCATTCGCGACCGCGACGAAGAGCGCGATCTCCGGTAACAGCTCGACGAGGTCTGGGCTCACCGTGGTCAGCGTAACCGGTTCGTCGCCCGGAGCTCGCGCCCGAGCTCGTCGATCGTCGCGACGCCGCGCGCCAGCGCGACCTCACTCGTGTGCACGGAGTGCGAGCCGAGGACCAGCTCGTGCGCGTGCCGCCGCGCGGTCCCGAGCAGCACGCGAGCTGGCGTCGTGGCCTCGATCGCCAGGTCGTCGCCGCCGGCCAAGATCGCGAGCTCGTTCGCCGTGGGATCGCCGCCGATCCGCGCTTCACCCTGATAGACAAAGACCCACGCGAGGTCGTGATCCGCGGGCACCTGCAAGCTCCAGCGCTCGCCCGCGGTGAGTACGACATCGAGGTAGAGCAGCGGCGAAGGCAGCGGGATCGGGCAGGCCGCACCGCCGTACGCGCCGAGCAGCACGCGGACGTTGCCGACCTGCGGGACCTCTGCAGGCGCGACGTAGATGCCTTCGGACGGGCCTCCTTCGAGCGCCGGTGGGAGCGCGATCCAGAGCTGGAAACCTTCGGCGTGCTCGCCGGCGGGCTGGATCGTGCCGCGATGCCAGGTGCCGCCACCCGCGCGCATCCACTCGAGTCCGGTCGCGCTGACCGTGCCGCGCTGACCGGTCGTGTCCTCGTAGAGCGTATCGGCATCGAGCTGGTAAGTCAGCGTCGCGATCCCCGAGTGAGGATGCCATCCAAAGCCGGCGCCTTGCGGGACATGCCCGTGAAGGTGATCGAGGAACACGAACGGCTTCAACTGCTCGCCGAGATCTCCCGGACTCACCAAGCGCTCGATGAACCCGTGAGCTCGACCGCGATGACGAGAGACGATGCGCCAGGACATGTGCGTACGGTGAGGTACGAGCGCGCGCGGCGAAAGGCGCGAAAACGAGAACTCGGTTTCCATTTGGCCGGCTGGTCGAGGTCGCGCAGCGGACCTAAGAATCCGGTCCATGAGAATTCTTGTCGCGATCGCTGCACTCTGTCTCTCCGCAACCGTTGTCTCGGCGCAACCGCCCACGTTCACGCCGCAGAACAGCGCGATCCTGCTCGTCGATCATCAAAACCTGACCGCGGATTGGGTCAAGAGCCTGCCACGCGACACCATGATCGCCAACGTGCGCGTGCTCGCGCGGCTCGGCACGGAGCTCGGCATTCCGCTCGTCGTGACCTCGACGATGGAGACCACCGTGGTCGGGCCGACGATCAAGGACATCCAGACCCTCGCGCCCGCCGCATGGGCCAAGCGGATCAAGCGAGGCGGCACCCTGAGCGCGTTCCTCGATCCGGCGTTCAAGGCCGCGGTCAAAGCGACGGGTCGCAAGAACCTGATCATCGCCGGGCTCACGACCGACATCTGCCTGATGCACACCGTCGAGGCCGCGCTGCGCGAAGGCTACAACGTGCAGGTCGTCGCAGATGCGAGCGGCAGCATGTCGCTCCTCGCCGATCAGGTCTCGTTCGATCGCATGCGCGGGCTCGGCGCGATCGTGACCGATGGCAACCAGATCCTCTCCGAGCTGTTCCCTGATTTCGGCACCACCGAAGGTCAGAAGGCGCAGAAGATCGATCTCGAAGAAGTCGTCTCGAAGCTCAAGCCATAAGGTGATGCGCTTCCTCGTTCTCACCATCGCTCTTGCGCTCGCGGGCGCGAGCCAGGCATATGCGCAAGCGGTGGCGCCAGCGCGCGGCCTCGGTCTCACGAGTCCAGATGCTGGCGATTCCTTGGTCGTGCACTGGCTGGTGCAGTCCGACGCGTACGGATTCGTCGGCGAGAAGCCACCCGGCATCTCCAGTCGCGACACGTTCACGATCGGCTTCGCCGGCCTGCAGCTCGATGCGACGTTGCACGAGAGGTTTCACTCGTCGGTGCTCGTCGATTTCTCGCAGAGCCGGTTGACTCTCCTCGATGCCAACGTCGAGGTTCGCTTCGCGCCCGAGCTCGTGCTCCGGGTCGGCAAGTTCGCCGCGCCGTTCAACGAAGAGCGCAATACGCCGAAGATCCAGCTGCCGTGGATCAGCGTGAGCCCGGCCTCGTTCCTACTGCCGGTGCGAGAGACCGGCATCGAGCTGCTCGGCGAGCTCGATCACGGTTTGGTCGCCTACAACGTGGCGCTCTCGAACGGGAGCTACGCCGGCCCCATCACCGACAACGATGTCGACAGCGGTAAGGACGTGATCGTCCGGGTGTTCATCCATCCGTTCCACGCCAGTGGCCTCGCTCCGCTCGAGCAACTCGGGCTCGGACTCGGCGCGAGCTACGGCAGTCATCATGGAACGCAGGCCAATCCCCAGGTGCCCGTGCTGCGCACGTATGGAAGCGCGGTGTTCTTCGCGTTCGCAAACGACGGCACACCAACGGGTACCGTCAAGGCCGATGGAGGCGTCGCACGCGTGGTCCCCCACCTCACTTACGCCTACGGGCCGGTGGCCGCGTACGCGGACTACACGCACGAGCGCGATGCGTTCGGCGCGACCACCGTCGGCTTCGATGCAGCAAGTGCCACCGTGACGGTGGCCTTGACCGGCGAGCACGCAGCACCGTTCGGGCGCATCGTGGTCGCGCACCCGATCGATCTCTCGCGCGGGCAGTACGGTGGGGTGCAAGTCGTCGTCGGTGGTGGCGAGGTGCGCGTCGATCGCTCGGCGTTCACCGCCGCACTCGCGAACCCGGCGACGAGCATGCAGCGCGCAGACGTTGTCGGCGGCGGCGTCAACTGGTACCCGACGAACGGGTTCGGCCTGCTGGTCGACGTCTCGCGGACGACGTTCACGGCGTTCGCCGGCAACTTGGACCGGCCCGCCGAGACCACGATCTACGCTCGCCTGGAGATGAGCCTTTGACCTATCCCCTTCTCGCCAGCGAGCGGACACCTTCTCGGAGGTGATCGCAGAGCCTTCGCATCGATTTCAGAACGGGTGCTCGTAGTCGCCGCGAGGTCCGGAAACGGCCAGCACGTGTGCCGCGTCGCGACTACGGTGCGCGCATGACGGATGCGCTCTCACTCGCCCACCAGCATGCTCAGCGCTGGCTCGCAGGTTCTCCCCAGCGGCCCGTCGGCGCGACCGCGTCACTCGCGACCCTGCGCGAGCGAATCGCGGTGCCGCTCGCAGCACATGGACTCGATCCCTGTCGCGTCATCGAGGACCTCGTGAGCATGACCGAGGGCGGATTGCTCGGAACCGCGAGCGGAAGGTTCTTCGCGTGGGTGATCGGAGGCTCGCTCGAGTCGGCGCTCGCCGCGGACTGGCTTGTCTCGGCGTGGGATCAGAACGCGGCCCTGTACGGGTGCGGTCCGGCGGTCTCCGTGGTCGAGGAAGTCGCGGGGACCTGGATCAAGCAGCTCCTCGGCTTGCCGGTCGAGGCATCCTTCGCGTTCACCACGGGGTGTCAGCTCGCGCATGTCACGTGCCTCGCTGCCGCGCGTCACCGCGTGCTCGCTCGCGTCGGGTGGGATGTGGAGGAAGAGGGGCTGGCGGGGGCACCGCGTCTTCGCGTGCTCACGAGCGCGCTGCGCCACGCGTCCGTCGATCGTGCCGCGCGGTTCCTCGGCCTCGGTCAGCGCGCGCTCGAGGCGATCGCCACGGATGATGCGGGTCGCATCACGCCGGCGATGCTGGACGCCGCCCTGCAGAGCTCGTCCGCTCCCACGATCGTCGTGCTCGATGCCGCGGACTTGAACATCGGCGCGGTCGATCCGTTCGCGACGCTCGTGCCGATCGCGCACGCGCACGGCGCTTGGGTTCACGTCGACGGAGCGTTCGGGTTGTTCGCGCGCGCGAGCCGGTCACGACGTCACCTGCTCGATGGCGTGGAGCGCGCCGACAGCTGGGCAACGGACGGCCACAAGTGGCTGAACGTTCCGTTCGATTGCGGTATCGCGGTGGTTCGCGACGCGGCGGCGCATCGAGCTGCGATGACCACGTCCGCGTCCTATATCGCGGCCGCGACGGACGCACGCGATCAGATCGACTGGACGCCAGAGTGGTCGCGGCGCGCGCGAGGCGTGACGGTCTACGCCGCGCTGCGCGAGCTCGGCAGCGGCGGCGTGGAGGACCTCGTCGATCGCTCGTGCACGCTGTGCGACGCGCTCGTCACCGGCATTGGCGCGCTACCCGGTGCGGAAGTCGTGTGGAAGCCAACGCTGAACCAGGGCCTGGTGCGGTTCCTCGACCCGCGTGCGGACGCGAGCGAGACGGACCACGATGCGAGGACGCGACACGTGCTGGACGCGATCAACGCGAGCGGGGTAGCGATGTTCTCACCGACCACGTGGCGCGGTCGCTTCGTCATGCGCGTGAGCGTCGTCAGCTGGCGCACCACGCAGCACGACATCGACCAGACCATCGCGGGAATCGCAGACGTGATGGGAAGGTTGGCGTGATCACCGCCGGGAAATGCGCGCCACGAGCCGCTCGTACGCCTGGTGCAGCGCGCGAAACTCGTCGGCGTCACCGCCGTGATCGGGATGCGTCGCGAGGGCCCGCTGGCGAAACGCGGCCTTGACCGCTGCGAGGGTCGAGCCGGCCGGCAGACCGAGCAACTCCCACGCCGAGGCAGCCTTCGCGACCATCTTGACTGGCCGGTTCACGCGCGCCGTCGGCATCGGCGGTGGCCGCTCGCCGCGCAGCACGCGGGTCCACGCGCGCGCCCAGTACGGATCGATCATCACGAGATACCGGCCCGCCTGCTTTTCGGCCTCGGCGAGCGCGTCCTCCAGCGTCGCCGCCCCGCCGTTCGACGCGTCGGGCTTGCGGAACGGCTCCGCGAGCGGCGCGTTCGTCCACCAGGCGGCCCAGAAGAACCGACGGCGCTGAGTCGCGGTGATCGACACGACCGCGCTCGTTACCGCCGTCACTCCGCCCTCGTGCAGGTCAACCAACACGCCGATGCCAACAACGCACCGCGGACCGTCATCGAGTCAGCGTAGAGGGTTCTTGGACCGACAACAACGCGTCTGCTCGAACGGGCACGATATCGACGTGAGAGCGGCCCGGCCCGAGCTGAGTTGCTCGACCTCTTTGGCTAGCGCGATGAGCTTTTCGTCTAGACTCGGCTCACTCGGAGGAGCTGCGCGGCGCGCCGATCAGCGCGATCATCGCCAGTGCACCGCACGCTGCTCCCCGAGGCACGCCAGCAGCACCGCCGAGACCTGACCTGGTAGCATCTGAGAGAGATGAAGGTCGCGGATCGCCCGGTAAATGAAACCCAGCGTCTGATGACCCTACGCGGTCTGAACATTCTCGACACCATCCCCGAAGAACGCTTCGACCGGATCACACGCCTCGCCAAGATGGTGTTTGGCGTGCCGATCGTGGTGATCAACCTGGTCGATTCCGAGCGTACGTGGGCGAAGTCGGTGCGCGGGCTCGAGCTAACCGATGCGCCACGTGACCTCTCGTTCTGCGGACACGTCATCAATGACGACGCCAGCCTCGTGATCACTGACGCGAGTGTCGACGAGCGGTTTCACGACAACCCCTACGTCCGGCAGGATCCCTCGGTGCGGTTCTACGCCGGAGCTCCGCTGCACGCCGCCGACGGGCAACCCGTTGGCACCCTCTGCTTGCTCGATCGTCAGCCGCGCGAGCTAACTGCGGAGCAGCTTCGAGTTCTGCACGATCTCGCGACCATGGTCGAGGACGAGCTGACCAGTGTGCAGGTTGCCACCAGCGATCCATTGACGGGCATTTCCAATCGCCGAGGCTTCGAGCTACTCACCGAAACCGCCCTGCCGTTGACGCGCAGACTCGGCGGAACGTCGATCCTGCTGCTGTTCGATCTCGATGGCTTCAAGCCGATCAATGACGTGCATGGACACGCGGTAGGTGACAGAGCACTGGTCGATTTCGCGAATTGTATGCTGAAGGCCTTTCGCAACGCAGATGTGATCGCGCGCCTTGGTGGAGACGAGTTCTGCGTCCTCGGCGCTGCCACGGAAGCGCAAATCGCGGTACCGGTCGCTCGACTACGCGACCACCTCGCGCAATTGACGGATCGTCCCTACCGCCTCTCGTTTAGCGTCGGCGCCGCGACCTACGTGCCCGATCAGCACCGGACGATCGCAGAGCTCGTCGCGGCCGCCGATCGAGCGATGTTCGAGCAAAAGCGCAATCGCAAGCGCTGAGTCACGATCCGGTTACGCACGTGCAACTACACGCATCACCTTTCGATCGCGCCAACCATGTCGAACCCCGATCCGACGCTCGAGCATGACCGAAGCACTGAACCCGAGCGGCGTGGTGTTGGTCACCGGGGCGACCGGCAACGTCGGGCGAGAAGTCGTGCGTGCACTGTTGGCGCGCGGAATCGGCGTGCGCGCTGCCAGTCGCGTTATGCCCGCCGTTGCCGTGCGCCCCGAACGTGACGTCACCTACGTGCGATTGGACTTCGAGGATCCAGCAACGTTCGATGCGGTCGATGGTGTGCGTGCGGTGTTCCTGGTTCGCCCGCCCGCGATCTCTGATACCAAACACACGCTCGTGCCATTCATCGTCGAAGCGAGGCGCCGCGGGGTCGAGCAGATCGTGTTCCTGTCGGTGGCCGGGGCCGAACACAACATCCTCGTTCCTCATCACGCGGTCGAACGGCATCTCGCGCCCTCGCGCGGCTGGACGCTCCTTCGACCGGGATTCTTCGCGCAGAACCTCGAAGATGCTTACCGGCAGGACATCATCGAGGATGGACGCATCTACGTGCCCGCTGGTCGAGGACGGGTCGCGTTCGTGGACGTTCGCGACATCGGCGATCTAGCTGCCCGTATTCTCGGAGCTCCAGACCACCACGATCGCGAGTCGTACACGCTCACGGGGCCAGAGTCGATCGGCTTCACGGAGACGGCGGCGCAGCTCAGTGAAGCGATCGGCAAGGTCGTGCGTTATCAACCTGCGTCGATCATCGGCTATGTCGCCCATCTGCGAAGTCGCGGCTTGTCCTGGGCGCAGGCCGGCGTGCAGACCATCCTCCACGCAGGGCTTCGCCTTGGTCAGGCCGAGCACGTCGATCCCACACTCGCTCGGCTGCTCGGGCGACCCCCACGGACGATGCGCCAGTACGTTCATGACAGGCGCGAACTGTGGCTCCGCGGGCCGTCGTAAACGTCCGCCAAAACACACTCGGGTAGGTTGGCTCGCGGCGAATCGAGCGGTTCGGAGATCTTAACGAGCACCTCCGAGAGCGTGTGACTTATTTGGTTGGTGAAGCTCGTCGCAATCGCGCTCGTGATCAGGCTCGGAGTGGCGAGCGCTGAGCCGATCGACCTTCCGGACGTGGCTGGACCCATCCCCGACTATGCCGCGCACGTCGAGATCGGTGTGGGCATCACCGCGGGCGTATTCGAAGCAGGGTCCACCGGGGACGTGGCAGTAGGTGCGGAGGCGCATGTCGGGCTCAGATTCGATCGCCTGTTGGGGTTGGTCCGCGGCGCCATCGTGACCCTGAGAGAGCCTGCGAAGAGTAAGTACGACCCGGAAGATGGGTACGCGCTGCGGGCGGGTGGGGACCTTCGATACAGCGTGTCGCAAGAGCGCGTGATCTCGACCTCCAAGTCAGGCCGCGAGACCGCAACGGTTCGCCGCGACCTGTGGATCGGGGGTGGCGCGGGATACGAATCGGTGCACTGGTCGCCTGAAGGACAACTCGTCCGACCCTACGTCAACCTTGCGATCGGCTACGAGGTCCTCGGCCGCACCGGCCACGCGGGTCACAGCTATGGCGCACTCGATCTCGCGCTCGAGATCATCGCGGCGAAGGCGCCGGTGAGCCGGACCGATCAAACGACGACCAATGCAACCGACCACACCGTCATGTTCACGATGACGTTCTCGTTCGGGTCGTGACCAGCGCACGACGCGCACGTGCTGACATCCGATGGCGCGCTATGGCGTCGCCCGCGGCGTGGCTGCCGGCACGCTCGTCGAGGTCCTCCCCGAGCTGACGCGCGCGCGAATGCGAAGCTCGGGGTCCCGAACGCCGTCACGCGAGCTCACCGAACACCTCCACGGCCCAGTCGATGAATGCGCGAAGCCGTTTGCTGACGTGGCGGTTCGGCGGATAGGCGAGGTGATACGCATACGGCGGCGGTTGGAAGCGGGCAAGGAGTGGTACGAGCTCGCCCCGCTCGACGGCCGGCTGGGCGAGAAATGCGAAGGTCTGGATCACGCCGCCGCCCGCGATTCTTGCCGCGAAGTGCGCGTTGCTCTCGTTGATCCCGATCACGTGGTGGACGTCGAGCTGGATCTGCCGCCCGCGTTCGATGAACCGCATCGGAAAGACACGCCCCATGCATGACCACAGAAAGTTCACGATGCGATAGCCGTCGTTCTTCCTCAGCGGAGCGCTCGACGATCTCAAGCAGTTCGCACCGAAGAATCTGAAGGGCGTCTTGCCGGGACTGATCGGTCAGCGCGAGCTCGAGGGGGCGAGGAATATTGTTTCGTGCGCCATGGTTTCTCCGCTGAGTGGGCAATGACCCACGGAGGTTCCGATGAGCAAACACATGGAGCTCAGGCATCTCGCTCGGGAGGTAAAGACCAGCCTCGAGCTAGCCCTTGCGGCGCTCGCCCCGAGCGACTTGGTCGATCGCCTCGCGACCGCGGCCGGGCTGCTCGACGCGATCACCGACATGGCGCTCGAAGACGCCTCGGTCCCACTCGTCACTCGCACCGTGGAGCGGGCGAACCAAGCGCTCGCGGCCTGGTACCAGTGGCGCACCGACCATCCCCCGAAAGCGACTGCATAGCCCTTGCGTCCGGCACGGTCCGGACCTACTCCAAAAAATCAAAGGAGGTGCCCACGATGTCATCGAGGCCTTGCGAGCATCACCGCGATGATTACGAACTGAGACATCACGATCGTTAGACAACATGCACCGCGGCAAGCGGTGGCCCGATTTTTCAACATCGAGGATCACATCATGCAGACCTTCCTCTGGAATCCATGGTCCATCTTCGACGAGCTCGAGCGCACGGTGTTCACGGCGGCGGGCTCGCGGGATTGGCCTGTTTTCGACATCGAAGACAACGACGACGCGACGACGCTGACCGCAGATTTACCCGGCATGACCGACGATGACATCGTGATCTCGATCGCCGGCTCCACGCTCACCGTGCATGGCGAGCGCAAGGTGAAGGACGGGCACTACGTGACGCGTCGTCGCTTCACGGGCGCCTTCGAGAAGCAGTTCCGGCTGGGCGAAGGCTACGATCCCGACGACATCCAGGCGCGCATCTCGAACGGTGTCCTGACGATCACGCTCTCGAAGGCCGAGAAGGCGAAGCCTCGCCGGCTCAAGCTCGCGAGCGGCGTCGTCGAGAAGGTCAAGGGCTTGCTCTCCGGCGACAAGCAGAAAGATTCATCACCGGCGGCGTGACGCCACAACTGCACCGCGGGGGGCGGTCGCCCGATACGGCAGGTCCCACACCGATAGATTCATCGAGAACCTGGCCGTCCACCGGGCGTCGCTTCCCGCGGTGTTCCCCTTACGAGGCTGAAGATGAAGAATCATTCGTCCACCAAGGGGCGACCGATCGCCCACATCGTCGTCGAGGATGCAGCGTGTCGCGCGGCGATCATCGAGACGCTCGACCGTCGTGGATGGGAAGTCGTCGAGCAGCCGACCGGGTTGGCGGCGCGGGGCTGTAGCGGCCTGAGCATCGCGCGCGGGCTTCGCGACCTCGGCTCGAGGATCCCGGTCGTCGTCGTCGCACGCGCAGCCGACGAGCTGCTGGCGAGGCGCGATGGCCCGCTCACGATTGTTGCCCCCGAGAACGTGACGCGGACCCTCGAGCTACTCAGCTCTCGACGAAGCGGTCTGCGAAAAAATCCATCGGTACTGAACAAGGCAACTGCCTGAGGCCACGGCGCCTCTCTGAAGGAGCAAAGGAAAATGTTGGTACGACAGATCTGGCCGTCACGGCCAGCACTCACGAATCCGTTCGGTGATCTCGAGAATCGTCGCCGGGAGATGTTGCGGCTCGTCGAGGCGGTCGCCGGAGATTCATTCAGCGACGCGACGGCGGGTGTGTTTCCGCCGATGAACGTCACGCAGGATGACAACCACTTCTACGTGCGCGCCGAGATTCCAGGCATCCGCGCGAACGACCTTTCCATCACGGCGCTCCGAAATCGCATCTCGATCTCCGGGCGGCGCGAGATACCGCCCGAACACGAACGGGTCAGCTATCACCGCAAGGAGCGCGCGGACGGCACGTTCGATCGCACGGTTGCGCTTCCGACCGCGATCGATGCCGAGCAGGTCGACGCGCGCTACGTCGACGGAATCCTCACCCTCAAGCTAGCGAAGGTCGCGGAAGCGAAGCCGCGGCAGATCACGGTCAAGACCTGAGCCACAGGAGAAACGCGTCATGACCAACGACAACACCACGAAGATGCAGCATCAGCAGATCGAGAAGTCAGGCGTGCCCGAGCAGACCCGCCCGGGGCCGGTCTACACGCCGGCCGCCGATATCTTCGAGACCGAGAGCGCGATCACCGTCCTCGCCGACATGCCGGGCGTGAAGGCCGAGGATCTCAAGATCGATCTTCACGAGAGCGTGCTCTCGTTGACCGGACGGATTTCGACCGTCGGTACCGCAGGCGAAGTCGACGTCTTGCGTGAATACCGACCGGGCACGTTCTACCGGCGATTCACGCTGTCTGAAACGATCGATCAAGCCAAGATCGACGCGAAGCTCGCGGACGGCGTTTTACGTCTCGAGCTGCCGAAGGTCGAGAAGGCGCGGCCACGTCAGATCCACGTGCGTACGAACTGACGACGTCACACGCGCCAAACCAATCGGCTACGCAAAATCGTCGATACTCTCATCGCGGTCGTTCGGGGCGCCTCTTCCGGACGCGCCCGCGCGCTGTAACAACAATCGGACGCGTGCGAAAGCGCTCGCGACTGGCGTGACGACGGTCTCCGACCGCCTACGGCTTCATCGGCGTGCCGGCCTTTGTATCAGCCTTCGGTGCATCGGCCTTCGGTGCATCGGCCTTCGGCGCATCGGCTGCGTCCTTGGCCCACGTGCCCTTGGCGGTGGTGCACTGGGTATGCGTCTTCTTCATGTCCATCGTGCCATCGGCGAGCTTGCAGTGATGGTTCTGCGCGGGCGGTGGTGTCTTCGTGGCAGGCGCCTTATCGGCAAATGCGAGCGAGCCCGAGAACACCGCGATCAGAAAACTAGAGACGACGAGCTTTGACATGTGACTCCATGGACGAGGTTGAGTGGCGGTTGTTCACCACAAACCGCGCATCAAACTAAGTTTGATCGGCTCGCGCAACTTCGAATCTCCGTCGGTCGCGGCATGTTGCCCCGCGCTCGCCGCTCGCGAGCGGAGGGTCCTTCTCGGCAACCGCAAAGCGAACAGAGCGCTGCACCATCAGAGCGTGCGCAGCCGCACGATCTAGCGCTTCTTTTCGTCTGCAGGATCTCCGTACGGATCTTGGCTGGCGGGTTTGGTGTTCGCGCCCTGGGACCGTCCCGGATCCCCGTACGGATCGCGGCTCGCGGGCGCGGGGGATGCGGCGCTGCCTTCGTGTTTGCCGAAGAGGTCGGTGATCTTGCCGATCAGGCCGCCGGTATCGAAGTTCGTGTGACCACCCTGCTGGACGTGCTGCGTGATCGCGTTCTTGACAGAGTCGAGGAGACTATCGAGTGCAGACATGATGATTCCTTCTCTTGATCACTCGGGATCAGTGCCGAGATTGGTGAGGTCGTTGCCGGTGGTCCTGTTGTCGTAGCCCTGGAACTGCTGGTAGTCGGCAGCTTCGGCCGCCGGCACCGGAATTCCCGAGGGAGGGGGGGTCACCCAGTGCGCTCGGTGCTCGGCATCGCGGTAGTACACGCGGCCGTTTTTCGAGAGGTAGTACTGGCTCTCTGCACCATCGGTGGCGGTGGCCGTCTTGTGGTGTTTGTAGAGGTAATAGAGCGCCGCGGCTCCAGCGAGGATCACGACCTTCTTGCTCGTCGACATGCCGGGCTTGTCTGCGGCCGGCGCACCGTGAGCCGTGTCATCGACAGCGGGCGGTGGATCATTGCGGCCGCACGCACCGGCGGCGAGCGCGCAGGCGAGAAGCATCGCCTTGAAGCGCGACGGGTGAAGACGCTTGGAAGTCATTGCGCTAGAGCGATTGCAAGCGCGGGTCCATGCGCCACCACTGGCCCGCTCCTCGCATTGAGGCGCTGCTCAACCAGGTTCGCTTCGCGAACCGCTACCGAAAGCAGATGCATGCGTGGACTACTCGTTGGATTGATCGTCGGGCTCGTGTCGATCACTGGCTGCAGCAACAAGGAGAAGAAGGCAAACGACCAAGCGGTGAAGGCGCAGAAGCAGGCCGACGACAAGCAGGCCGAGGCGACGAAGGCGCAAGCAGATGCCGATGCCAAGGCGGCTGCGGCCAAGGCGACCGCCGACACCGAGATGGCCAAGGCGCACGACGATGCACGCGACAAGATGCAGAAGAACTACGACGCGAGCGATCGCAAGCTCGCGTCGCTGCGCGAGAAGGTCGCGAAGGCGACCGGGACCAAGCGCAAGAACGCGGACGCAGCACTCGCCGAGGTCGACAAGCGAGCCGCGACGGTGAAGACCGACATGGCGAACCTCGTCACAGCGGCCGGCACGGCGTGGGACACGACCAAGACGCAGGTCGAGGCGGACCAAGCGGCGCTCGACAAAGCCTCCGATAACCTCGAGACCACGCTCAAGTAACGGAGTCGACGATGGCAAAATACGAGCACAACTCAGAGAAGTTCGGTTATCTCGACCTCGATGACCTGGCCGGCGTCCAGAAAGCGCTGAACAAGCTGGGCTTCGATCCTGGCGCTGCCGATGGCAAAGACGGCCCGAACACGCAGAAGGCAGTTCGTGCGTTTCAGGCGCATGCGACGATCGGGATCGACGGCATCGTCGGCCCCGTGACACGCGACGCGCTCGTCAAAGAGCTCGCCGAGAAGTCTGCGACGACGACGCCGCCGACAACGACGACGACGACGACCTAACCGAGCTCGATCGGACGGTCGCGATCAAGTTGCTGCACGGCGATGGCTCACGCATCCCCACGTCGTCCGGATCTACGATGTCGGCGAGAGCGACGGGCACATCTTTGTGGCGATGGAGCTGATCGAGGGCGAGACGCTCGGGCACTGGCAACGTGAAAGCGAGCACAGCCTCGCCGAGGTGCTCGCGCGATATCGTGAGGCAGGGTGGGGCCTCGCAGCGGAACATGCCGAGGGCATCGTTCATCGCGACTTCAAGCCCGACAACGTTCTGCTCGGACCCAGTGGCGCATGCGTCGCCGATTTCGGCCTCGCGTTCGACGACTCGGTGCCCGACGTTCAGGTTCCTCTCGCCGGGACGCCGTTCTACATGGCTCCGGAGCTGTACGCGGGACGTAAGGCCGACGTTCGCAGCGACCAATACGCGTTTGCGGTGAGCCTCTACGGCGCCCTGTTTCGCGAGCAGCCGTTCGAGGGCACGACGGTGCCAGAGCTCGTTGCGAACAAGCAGGCCGATCGAGTTCGGCCGATGCGAGGTGGCGTCCCTCGCCGCGTGCACAAGGCGGTGCATCGAGCGCTCTCGGCGGACCCAGTGCAACGGTTCGGGTCGATGCACGCGCTCGTCCGAGAGCTCGAGCGGCCTCGATCTCGGTGGCTCGCGGTCCCTGCCGGGCTTGCCGCAGCCGTGGGCGTCGCGATCGTTACGGCCGTACTCACGCACCATGCTGCTCCGTGCGGCGGCGCCGACGTCGAGCTGGCGCGCTCCTGGAATCCTATCGATCGCGCGATGGTCGCGAATGCATTCGCGGCGGCAGACCTCCCGTTCAGCGACGCGACCCGACGTGAGGTCCAGCGGACACTCGATCACTATGCCTCCGATCGGCGCGCGATGCGCGTCGGTGCGTGCGAAGCAACGAAGGTCCGAGCAGTGCAAACCGAAGAGGTACTCTCGCTTCGCGTTGGCTGCCTCGAGCAACGTTTGACGGCGCTCGGTCAACTCGCGTCGACCCTCACGGATCGCGATCCGGGTCGACTGGAGAATGCGGTCGCTGCGAGCCATGCGCTTCCCCCGATCAGTGATTGCGCGGATGTCGCGGCCCTGCAGCTCGTCGTGAAGCCTCCGAATGTGAAGATCGCGACGCGCGTGAAGGCGATCCGCGACGACCTCGCGCGGCTGAACACCCGACGCGATGCAGGTGAAACCCACGGCTTGCTCGAGAGCGCGCGTGCCCTCGAACCCGAGGTCAAGGCCTCGGGCTATCGCCCGCTCGAAGTCGAGCGGCCGTGCCCGAAGGCCATACTCTCCACAAAGCGGTCTTGAAGCAGACCCCGATGCTCGTCGGGACGAACGTACGTGCGACCTCGCCACCGAAACGGCTGCGCGGCATCCGCGCGATCGATGGGGCACGCATCGTGAGCCTCGAGGCGTACGGCAAGGACCTGTTCTACGGCTTCGAGAAAAACGGTCACGCCTGCTGGATGCACGTCCATCTCGGCCTCGCTGGACGTTTTGACCTGATGAAGAAGCAGCCACCGCCTCCGCCGCGCGCGAGCGTGCGCGTTCGCCTCGCGGGTCCGGTGCACACCGTCGATCTGCGCGGCCCGCTGATCTGCGAGAACGTGCGCGCGATGCAGCGGCGCGATCGATCACGTGAAGCTCGCCGGCCGACCCTGCTTCTTCTGTCCGCGTTGTCAGCAAGACTAGCGAAGTCAATCACACGAGGTCGCGGCCGGCGAGGTCGTCACGACGATGCGTCCGCCACCACCGCCGCCGCCACCGCGTCCACCGTTCTGCTGCCCGGTCGTGTTGCCCGCCGCCGTGATGATGCCGCCGGTTCCGTTCCGGCTGGCGAGGCCTCCGGTGCGACCATTATCGTTGTTGTTGCCCCCACCGGCGTTGCCCGAAGTATCGGTCGCCGCGGTGTTGTCGGTGGCGTGACCGTCGCCGCCGTCGTTCGCGCTCGTGCCCGCACTCGATGCACCGCCCGTTCCCGATCCGCCGTGCGCTCGCAACGCGCCCATCGGGCCGAGCATCGGGTTTGCGGGCGCGACGAGCAGGATGCCACCGCCGGCGCCGCCGCCGTTGCCGCCGCCATCGGAGTTGCGGCCACCGCCCCCGCTGGCAACGATATTCGCGATGCCGGTCTCGCCGATCTTGATCGTACCGCTCGCCACGATCTCGATCGCCCCACCGCCCGCGCCGCCTTGACCCGCGCCTCGCGACGTTCCGCCGGGACATCCGCCGCGTAGCGGGACGAGGGTCTGCGATCCAGTCACGGCACCGCCGTTGATGGTCATGTAGCAGCCCTGGCCGCCGGCCGTGCCGAACCCGCCACCGCCGCCACCCCAGCCGGTATTGGTCCCCATCGTGCCGAGGCCACTCTCGCGATCCGCGCAGCTCACCGGCGAGCCACCGGGCCCGGGCGTGCCGCCGACAGCGCTCGCGTCGACCATGCCGTTCGTATCGACGACGACGTCACCCGCGACGAGGATCACGACGGGCTTGTTGCCGATCAGGCGGAGGACGTGACCGTTGGTGATTCGCAACCCTTGCAGGCGCACGACGAACACCGGCACGCCGGTCGAGTCGAGTTGCGGGACATCGTTCGCGACGCTGATCGATCCGAGATCGCAGGTCGTACTGACCACCGTGCCCGCGTTCGAATCGATCGTGGTGAGACCGGTTGCGGTGCAGCTCCACTGCGGAGCGCTCAGGAACTTCGCCGCGAACGGCTTGGGATCGACGTTGATCGTCGGGGGGAGCGCGTGATTCGTGCAGGTGGTGCATGCGGTGCACGAGCCACCGCAATCGATGTTGGTCTCGTCGCCATCTCTCACCCCATCGCTACACGACGCGATCGGGGGCGCGCCGTCGCTGCCGGTCGCGCTATCGCCCGTCGCGGCTCCCGGATGAAAGCCGCACGCCGTCAGCGCGATAAAAACCCCAGCTCGCAACACCGGTCGAGCTTATCCGATCGCTAGATCGAGTTGATGCGATCGTTGCGCGCACCGTTCGTCGGGTCCCAGTGCAGCGTGAGGCCGATCGTACCGGTAAGTGCAAGTGGTTCAGCGTAGGAGAGCCGTGACAGGGTCTGGAAGTCCGACGGAGCGATCACGCTGAGATCGGGCTTCGGCAGCTGGCGCTGCGTGACCGAGAACGTGAGGTTGAGATCGATGTGACGGCCGATCTGGAACGTCACGAACGGCGCCGCCGTGAAGATGTGCCGGCGCGAGGGATGGTTTAGCTCGATGTCGCTCGAGAGCGTCAAGCCGTACGAGATCCCGTCGTGGCGCACGCTGCCGACCGCATCGATGCCGGTCAGCGGGTACTGCGCGAACCGCTCGCCGAGGTCGTTGCGGATGTTGTAACGGTCGACCGCGTAGCCCAGGTGATAAAAAATTCCGAGCCGGTTGCCGCGCGGGTCATCGGCGGGAAATAGGTCCCACTCCAGCGCGGCGCGAGCGCGCAGGTAGTAGTCGTACTGCGCCTTCGGATCCATGAATTGCATGTAGCTGCCAAAGCCGACCGACCAGTGCTCGTCGAGTAGCTCGACCGCTTCGCCGCCGTAGCCGAACTGCCACATCGTGGTGTTCAGCGAGACCACGGTGCCGTCGTCGAGTGTGAGTGGCGGTTGCTCGTTGAGGCCACCGTTCACGTTCTCGAGCGTGAGCGCGCGAAACCTCTTCGTGATGTAGACGATCTTGAAATCGAGCTCCGAGGTCGCGCTGCGATACTTGTCGGTGTAGCTGCCGTTACCGCTGATCGAGATCGACGTGCCCCACGGTGACGTCGCGGCATGCGTGGCGTTGACGTTCGTCGGTGCGGACAGCGCGATCGTGACCGCCTCGGGATAGCGCGCGGCGACGAAGAGCGCGATCCCGCGCAGGAACACGGGCTCGAGCAGCGCGCGCTGTTGGTCGTCGGTCATCCGCGTGTCGACCATGAGGTCGAGCTCGACCACCGGCGGTGCACCCGGCACGTGACCGACGAAGCGCAGGTGCAGCTGATCGTCGAGTGCTACCGCATTCGCGGTCGCATAGATCACGACATCGGCCTCCGCGCGTGGCGCCGCGAGCAACACCTTGTTCGCATCGACGAGCCCGAGCAGGAACGCGGGACACGTCTTCGTGCGACCGACGTGCTCGCACTCGACATCGACGCGAATCGGCGCATCGGCGCGCGCGAGCCTCGACGCGAGCAACAGCATCAACACGAACCAGCGCACGGCGGCCGGACTCTAGCTCGGGCCACGACGCTGGCGCCTGCGACACCTGCGACGCCGAGGCCCGGTACGGATCCCGGCGGAGCTTGACGCGGCGTCAACATGACCTCAACGTAAGCTTGATGACGCGGATGCGGATCGGCGAGCTCACGCGACGCGCCGGGGTGACCGCGCGGACCGTGCGCTACTACGAGAGCTTGGGGCTGATGCCTGCTGGCGAGCGCGCGGGCACGGGCCAGCACTCCTACGACGAGGTCACAGTCGTCCGCCTTCGTAAGATCGAGCAACTCAAGCTCGTCGGCCTTAGCCTCGACGAGATCGGGCAGGTCATCGACCTGTACTTCACCGATCCGGGCGGCGCGAAGGCCAAACGAAAGGTGCTGACGTTGCTAAAAAAACATCTCACCGAGATCGATGACAAGCTCGCGGAAGTACAGAAGCTCCGCACCGAGCTGCACGCGAACATCGAGCGCTTCGAGCGCTGGCTGGACGAGCACGACTAGACGAAACGTTACGTATACGTCATGTTTGCCTCATGACGGAACACATCGGCTTCATCGGTCTCGGCCTCCTGGGGCTGCCCATGGCGACCAACCTCGCCGATGCGGGCTACGCTCTGACGGTCTACAACCGGACCGCGAGCAAAGCGGAGGTGCTGGTCGCACGCGGAGCCACGCTCGCGGAGCACGCGCTCGATGCCGCGCAACCGATCGTCGTGACGTCGCTGTGGGATGGCCCGGTGGTCGAGCTCTTGATCACCCCGGCCTTCCTCGATCGTATGAAGGGCGGGCTGCACATCTCGACCACGACGATGTCGCCCAAGCTCTCCACCCAGCTCGCGGCACTCCACGCCAAGCACGACGTCGCGTTCGTCGAGGCGCCGATCTTCGGGCGGCCCGAGGCCGCGGTCGCGAAGCAGCTCGCCGTGCCATACGCGGGCCTGGCCGAAGCCAAGCAACGCGCGAAGCCGATCCTCACCGCGATGGGTGCGAGTAGCCTCTTCGATCTCGGCGAACAATTCGGGACCGCGCTCGCGACCAAGCTCGCCGGAAACTTCATGATCTTCTCGGCCGTGCGCTCGTTCACCGAAGCGCTCGAGATGGCAAAGCACGCGGGCGCGGATCCGAAGCTCGTCGTCGAGATGCTGACGAGCACGCTGTTTTCGGCGCCGGTCTACCAGAGCTATGGCCAGCGCCTCGCTGCGGGCGAGCCCGGCTTGGTCAGTAAGATTCCCGCGAAGGACCTCGGGCTCTACGTCGAGGCAGCGGGCCAGTTGCACACCCCGATCGCGAACTTGTTTCGTACGATGGTCTAGGAAGAGACCTCGGGACACGCTGGCTAGCGGGTCAGCGTGTAGACCGCGACCTGGCGGGGCGGCGGCGTCAACCCGACGGTCCACTTGTCGAGCCGGATCGTCCAGCCCGCGTGCTCCATCGCTTCGAGCAAGACCATGCTCGGCGTGCGAAACGGGTCCGCGAGCAGCACCGTGCCACCGGGTTTCAAGTTGGCCTCGAAGATCCTGCGCAGCTGCGGATGAAGTGACTCCGCGTACAAGATATCTGCGCCGAGGATGAGGTCGTACTTGGTGGTATCGGTCCACTCGGTCCAATCGGCGAGCCGGTGCTCGAGCGAGACCTTGTTGCGCTCCGCGTTCATCTTGCAGACGTGCAGCACGAGCTTCTGGCGATCCGTCTGGACGACCTCGGCGCCGAGCGCGGCAGCCACGATCCCAGGCAGGCCCGTGCCCGCGCCGAGCTCGAGGATCTTCATGCCCATGACACCGCGGGTCGCGACCTCGTGCGCGAGTGCGATCGAGCTCGGCCACACCACGCTGCCGTACGGTCGCTTCGAGGCGCTCTGGCCGAGCAGGTATTCGAGCTCCTGCTCGCGGCTGATCACCGCGCCGGTGTGGAGGATATTCCAGGTCCGATCACCGACGCTGATCTCGACTTCTTCGAGGGCGAGATCGCCGGCGGTGGTGCTCAGGATGTCCGTCACGCCGCGCCGCCGAGCGTGACGAGCAGGATGTCCGGATCGGCGTTCCAGCGCGGCGCGACCTCGGTCGAGCCAACCCCGCGGCTCACGATCAACGTGCGGTCGTTCGGGAGATCGAAGCGACCGTGCGCGTAGCGCCGCGAGGCGGGACCCGGCACGAGGATCGGGATCCCACCGGGCAGCGCGACGTGCCCGCCATGGGTGTGACCGCACATCGCGAGATCGAATGCGGGCTCTTCGAGCATTGCTTCGGGTGCATGGACCAGGAGCACGCGCACCTGATCGTCCCCGAGAAACGGCGGCGCGGCCTGGATCCCGGTCCACGGATCATCCATGCCGACGAGCGCGATGTGAGGCGCGAGCTCGACACGCTCGTTGACGAGGACGCGCGCGCCTCCCGCTTCGAGCGCGCGCGTGATCTCGGCGTCGTCGGCCCACAGATCATGGTTACCCATCACGGCAAAGATGCCGAGCGGCGGGCGCGGCAGGTTCGCGAGGCGGCGCGAGATTTCGTGGATGTGTTGCGAGGTCAGGAACACGTAGTCGCCGCCGAGCAGGATCACGTCGGCGGCGACCTCGGCGAGCCGCGCGAAGGCCTCGTCGAGCGTGGTCGAGTGGGTGGTCGGGCCCGCGTGGAGATCCGAGGCAAACGCGATCCGGATCGGCGCCTGACCGGCCGGCCAGCGCGCGGGCGTGAGGTGGTGCTCGACGATCTGGACGCGGCGCTGGAGCCCGAGGGCCCGCACCATCCGCGATGGCCAGTTCGCGCGATAGGCGGTCCCGAGCGTCCACTCGACGACGTGACGCGCCTTCGTATAGTGAGCACCTCGACCACGCAGCGGCATGCGGCAGCAGATAACACGTGGCTGGCTGGCAGACCCTCGACGGGCGCTAACAACCCTTGCTGATCGGGGCTGGCTCGGTTATCTCGCCGCGTGGCCGCATTTTCGACGCTCTCGCTAGGACCGGCCTGGCTCGCAAACCTCGCGCAGCTCGAATACACCGAGATGACGCCGATCCAGGCGCTTGCCTTGCCCGCGATGCTCGAGGGGCGCGACGTGATGGGGCAGGCCGCGACCGGCACCGGCAAGACCGCCGCGTTCGCCCTCGCGCTGCTCCAGCGGATCACGCCGAAGAGCGGCCGCCCAGGCGCGCTCGTGTTGTGTCCGACGCGCGAGCTCGCGGCGCAGGTCGCCGACGAGATCCGCCGGCTCGCGCGCCCGCTCGCCCACACGCGCGTGTTGACGTTGACCGGCGGCACCTCGGTACAGCGCGAGCGTGCGTCGCTCGATCACGGCGTCGATATCATCGTCGGCACGCCGGGTCGCGTGCAGGATCACCTGCAGCGCAATCGGCTCGATCTCGACGGCATTCGCACGGTCGTGCTCGACGAAGCCGATCGGATGCTCGAGATGGGCTTCATCGAAGTGGTCGGCCAGATCCTGCAATCGGTACCCGCCGATCACCAGACGCTGCTGTTCTCGGCGACGTTTCCCGAGGCCGTGAAGGAGCTCGGCGCGACGTATCAGCGCGATGCACTCCACGTCGCGGCGCCGCAGGATGACGTCAAGGCGCGGATCACGCAGGTCGTGTACGACGTCGGCGGCGGCGATCGGATCGCGGCGCTCGTGCGGATCCTCGCGCAACACAAGCCAGATTCGGCGGTGATCTTTTGCAACCACCGCGAGACCTGCGACGAGGTCGCGACCGGCCTCTCGACGGCGGGCTACGCCGCGGTCGCATTGCACGGCGGCATGGAGCAGCACGATCGCAACACCGTGCTGCTGCTGCTCAAGAATGGCAGCTTGCGCGTGGTCGTCGCGACCGATGTCGCCGCGCGCGGCCTCGATATCGATGACCTCGGCGCGGTGATCAACCTCGATCTGCCGCGCGAAGCCGACGTGTTCCTGCATCGCATCGGCCGCACGGCACGCGCGGGGCGAAGTGGCCTCGCGATCAGCCTCGTGCGGGCGCGCGATGATCTGCGCAACACGCCGCTCGCCGGCATCGAGATTTCGCCGCTGCCCGCGATGCAGGCGAACGAGCCGCCGCCGGCCGCGATGGTGACGCTCGCGATCCAGGGCGGCCGCAGTGATCGGTTACGCCCGGGCGACATCGTCGGTGCGCTGACCACGGAAGTGAAGATCGCCGCTGCCGATATCGGCAACATCACGATCAACGATCGGATCAGCTTCGTCGCGGTGGTCGCCGCGGTCGCGCCGCGCGCGCTCGAGGGGCTGAACGCCGGCCGGATCAAGAACAAGCGTTTCCGCGCATATCGGGTCTCGACTCCGGGCTGAACCGGCGATACGGATAAGCATGTTTTCGCGCTTCGTCGCCCTCGGCGATAGCAGCACCGAAGGACTCGACGATCCGGATGGCCGCGGTGGTTACCGAGGCTGGGCCGATCGCCTCGCGGAGCACGCGGCGCGCGCGTATCCCGGCCTGACCTACGCGAACCTCGCGGTGCGCGGCAAGAGCGCCGCCGAGATCCGCACCTCGCAGCTCGCGGCGGCCGTCGCGATGCGCCCCGATCTCGCGACGGTCGTCGCCGGGATGAACGATCTGTTGCGCCGCAACTGGAGCGCGGCGCGGGTCGCGGGTGAGGTCGGCGAGATGGTGCACGCGCTGACCGCGATCGGCGCGACGGTCGTGATGTTCACGATCCCCGATGTCTCCGGCCGGATGCGGCTCGGGCGCACGATGTCGCTGCGGACCGCGGAGCTCGATGTCGAGCTCCGCAAGATCGCGGTGATCGAGAAGGCCGTGCTGCTCGATCTAGCGAGCTTCGAGCTCGCACACGATCCACGGATGTGGGCGGTCGATCGGTTGCACGGCAATCCCGCGGGACACGCGTGGATCGCGAACCAGGTCGCGCGGCTGCTCCAGATCCCGGACGTGACCGAGGCTGGTCTCGAGGCGCCGATCGAGCCGCTGCCCGCGCGCCCCGCGCGCCCGAAGCGCGACGTGGTCGTCGAGGATCTGGCGTGGATCGCGAAGTTCGTCGCGCCGTGGGCGTGGCGTCGCCTGCGCGGGCGAACGCTCGGTGATGGACGCACCGCGAAGCGCCCGCACCTCACGCCCGTGCTCTAGCCGCTCCGTTCCCGATCCTTGGCGTGCTTGGCGTCCTTGGCGTCCTTGGCGCCCTTGGCGGCGGATTTGGAACCGAGCGCGAGATCGACGCGCTCGTCAGAGGGGGGTTATAGACTTCGCGCCGATGTCCGAGACGTTGACGCTGTCGCCGACGCCCAATCCCCGCGTGTTCCGCGCTCCCGATGGGCGCAACCTCTCGCCGCCCGCGACCTGGGACTGCTTGCCGCCGGGCGATGCCGGGCTCACGCGTCGCGTGAAGGCGGCGGGTCCGTCATGGGCCGTGATCGAGAAGAAGGGCCGCAAGGCGTTCTCGAAGGGCCTGTGGGCGCCGCGCGAGAACATCGAGGCGGCGCGCGCCGCGCTCGAGGCCGAGCGCTCGACCGACGCATACGCGAAGAAGCGCACCGCCGTGGTCGCGCGGCGCGAGAAATCCCACGCAGCGTACGCGGTGAGCTTCGAGCAAGAGGTCCACGCGTTCTTGCGGTTCTCGCCGCGCTATGCCGAGCTCGCCGAAGCGATCGCGAAGCTCGTCGCGGAGCACGCGACGCCGGTGGGCAGCGGCACCGTCGCGCGCACCGAGCGCATTCCGATCGAGGAGCGCGCCGAGGCCGCGGTGATCGCGTGGATGCGTCATCAAACGACCAAGTACGACGACATGAAGATCGAACGCGTCGCGGGTCGTCGCCGAGAGGTACGTCGCGAGCTCGCTCAGATCTCGCGCGCGGTGATCGACTTGCATCGCCGCGACGTGCCGCACGCGCCGTATTCGTGCTCGCTGTGCTCGGCGGTCGTGCTCATCTGATACGTTCCGAGGCATGAGAATCGCGATCGGGTTGGCGCTCCTCGTCTGCGCGTGTGGCCACAAGGACAGCGCCGGGACGGGGTCTGGTTCGGCCGCGCCACCGGTCGTTGCATCGCCGACCACGTGCCCGCCCGGCAACGTGGTCAAGGATGGCGCCTGCATCGTCGTCGTCACGCCGGAGAAGATCCTCGCGGTGCAGACCCAGAAGTCGCGGCTCGACGATCTCGCGGCGGTGCTCGACAAGATCGATACGCTGTCGGCGCCGATCGAGCTCGTGAACGGCCTGCGCGCGACACCGCAATGGAAGTCGATCGCCGCGACGTCGAGCAAGTTCGCGATCGTCGAGCAGGTCGTCGGCGTGCTCGATCAAGGCGTCAAGCAGCTGCGCACCTTCAAGGTCAGCCTCGGCGAAGCGGGCAAGCGCCTCGGCGACCTCGCTGGCGAGCTCGACAAGATGCTGAAAGATCCAGGCACCGCGCAGCAGCTCGCCGATGTCCGCGCGAAGGTCTCGGCCGAGGTGCGGGGCGCGATCGAGCCGCTCGCCACGCAAGTTCAGGACACGATCACCAAGGCGATCGCGCCGATCGAAGCGCAGCTCGGCGATACCGCCGACATGATCATCGGCGCCTGCGCGATGGCGAAGCTGTCCGGCGGTGGCGATAGCTTGAAGGAGCTGTGCGGCCAGGCCAAGGACGTGTTCGGCAAGGCGACCGCGTTCATGATCGACATCAAGACCAAGCCGGCCGCGTTATTCGACGATGTCTCGAAGCAGCTCGAGACCCAGCTCGACCAGCTCGTCGATGCCGAGACCAAGGCCGCGATCGGTGTCGCGCAAGCGAAGATCAACTCGTTGCTGCTGCTGCCCGCTGCGGGCTCGGCGACGATGCCGAACGCGCCTGGTTCCGCTGCGCCCGCGACGCCCTAAGTCGTCGCGACGTCGACGAGCGTCGACTGTAGCGCGCGAGCTCGCTCGGCACGAGCGCCGACCTGATAGCCGGAGTATCGATCGGCGACCTCGGGCTTGCACGGTGCGGTCGACTTCACGCCGATCACGCGCGCGAGATTCTTCGCCGCAACTGGAGAATTCGAGGGGGAACGGACTGCTTTCTCGCGGAAGCTCGAGGTCGCCGCCGGTATCCGGTTAGCTCAAGCGAACGTATGCGTATGCATCGCGCGCTCGTGAACGAGGTGAAGGTCCGTGCGCATGGCCCGCACCGCAAGCACCAGTGCGAGCACGCCGACCGCACTCACGACCGCGACGATCCACGACGGGATCGAGAGCACCGAGAGCCCCGTGCCTGCAACGACCATCACCATTGCAACAACTGACCTTTGCGTCGAGACCTGCAACCGTCGCGCGAGCACGAACAGCGCACCTGTCGTGCACAACGTCCCGATGGTCAGAGGGATGAAGACCCACCACGGCGCGTGCGTCAGCTTGACCGTCTCGTAGCTATCCCACTTCGTCACGAGCGTGATGGTCCAGCTGCGCGCCACTCGTGCGGCCTGCCACACCATGGTAAGGAGCACGACGGCGAATGGCCACCGCGGCACCTCGGCCATTCGCGAGCGAACGACCAGCCACGCCCCACTCGCGGACACGAGGCGCCATGCGACCACCAGCGCGTTCGTCACGAACGCGACCTCCGGCGAGCTCGGAGCTTCGAATGCCGGAATACGCAAGCAAAGCGTCAAGCCAAGGCTGATCCACAACCCAACTTCAGTGATCCGGAATCCGCGAGCGAGGCGTCGATACGACGTCTCCTGCGTCGCGAACCGCTCCGCCTCCTGCATCAGCACGAACACGAATACGAGCCGGAGCCCGTCGATCGCCGCGTACCACAGCTGCGCACCGTGTTCGACGGTTGGAGTCGGATTGCCGATCAGCGAGAGACCGATCGCCGGCGCAGCAAACCATATCGCGCGGCGGCCACCGGCGATCGCGAGCCCGGCGATCGCGATCGCCTCGAGTGCGCGCCATCCGTAGGCATAGATACCGCGCACCCACTCGTTCCAGCCGACTCGCCACGCGACCTCTATTCCGATCACGCAGGCCGCGCAGCCCAGGAACGCACCCGCCGCGAGAAGCGCTCCCAGCTTCCGTGTGCTCGACTGACGCGACGCCAGATCGAACATCGCGAGCGCCGCGACGAGCATCGATGCCAGCCAGACGCCGAGCTCCAGCCCAGCCAGATAGCTGCTGCGACCAAACATGGTCTCGCCGGCGTATCGCGCGAGCATCCACAACACCTGCGCCGCGAGCGCGACCACCAACAACATGCGCGCGAGGTTCGCACGACCGAGCGGTTGCGTCGTGTAGCGATCAGGCTCGATCAGTACGCTGGTCCAGTTCGTCGCAGAAAAGCTTTGACTACTTCTTCTTGAACTTGAGCGTCATCCGGTCGCTCTCGCCGATCGCGGTGTACTTGTCCTTGTCCTTGTCCTTGCCGCTCGCGTAGTTCGGCGGCAGTGTCCAGACGCCGTCCTTGTAGTCCTTCGTGTCCTTCGGATTCGCGTTGATCTCCGATTTGTCGACGAGATCGAAGCCCGCAGCGGTCACGTGATCGATGACCCACTGCTGCGCGAGATAGCCGGTCTCGGCCGTATCCTCGCCCTTGGTGCCATCCTTCGCGCGATGCGCGACGAGCCCGAACGTGCCACCCGGCTTGAGCACCGAGTGGATCGCCGCGAGATACTTCGCGAGCTCTCCGCGGCGCTGCCAGTTGTGCATCTCGCGAAACACCACCACGAGGTCGGCGCTATTCTCCGCGCCGAAGTTCAGCGCATCGGGCGATGTGATGCCGACGCGCGTGACCTTGCCGAACACCTCGGGCGACTTCGCGAGCATCAGATCGATCGCGTGACCGCTAACGGTCGACATGTCGTTGGCTGGCAGCTTCGAATCGGGACCGACCGAGATCAGCTTGCCGTGATCGGCGAGAAACGGCGCGAGCAACTCCGTGTACCAGCCACCACCGGACCCGACCTCGACCACGGTCTGATTCGGCATCAGGCCGAAGAACGTCAGCGTCTCGATCGGATGACGAGCGCTATCGCGATCCTTGTTGCCGGGCATGCGATGTGGAGAAGCCATGATCGCCGCGAGCGCGGTCGGCGTATCCTTGCCTTCCTGATCGCGAACCGCGACGGCCGCCGCCGTGATCTCCGGTGTCCACCGCGCCTTCTCCTTCGCCGCGTCTTCATCGGCCTTCGTCATCGCCTTTGCGATGCGCGCCGGATCGGCCTTTCCAGAATCGTCGCTTTCTTGGGGCGGGGTTTTCTTACACCCGGTGATCGCGAGTGCGGCGACGAGGACGGCCCACGTTGATTTCATGGCGGCTAAACCGGAGCTAACTGTGCGGTTAGTCCCGCGATCGAGGGCTATCCGCACGGCGAATGGATTCGCGACCCGACCTGGCGGTGGCGTCTATGCGACGTGGATGCCGTGACGCGGTGACCGCACGCTCGGACCCATCGCTGGCCGCGTGTGGAGCTCGCTCGGCGACGGCTACACGTACGCGAACACGGCTACGGGCAAGATGGAGACGATGCACCCCCAGATATCGGGATCGCGAGTGTAGAGGATGGCTCGAGCTCGACCCTCGCCGCACGCAGCGCGCGGATCGCCATGGTGACGGGGTGTTTCACTTGGCGACGTAGGTGAACGCGTGCGGGAGCTTGACCTCGCCGCCCTCGTAGACGACGCGGACGTCGACGACCTCGCCGGCCGTGCCCGCGGGCGCTTGAACGATCAGCTCGCTGTCGCTCGAGATCCGCACGATCTCGCCCTCCGTGCCACCGAAGTAGATCTTCGCGCTCTGCGCGATCGGCAAGAGGCGCGTGCCGGTGAGCTCGAGGTACGAGCCGCCGGCAGCATCACCCTGCGCAGGCGCGATCGCGGTGATCTTCACGCCTCCGGTCGCTGCGGGTTCTTCCTTCTTGGCGCGGTTGTTGATCGCGATCGGCGAAGCCGCACCTGGCGTGGGAGCCGGCGGCTTGGAGCTAGCGCAACCGACGAGCAACGCGATCAGTGCGAGTTTCATTTCTTGGTGATCGTGGCGCGGATTCCCTGCTCGGCAAATGACTCGCGCAGCTTTTCGATCACCACGTCCTCGACCTTCGGGGTGAGATCGACCACGGCGCCGACCACATTTGCCACGAACCAGCCTTTTTGCTTCTCGACGATCTCGTCGACGTTCTCGATCTCGATGGTGATCATCCGACCACGATTGCACGTCAGGCGCCGATCAGGGGACGAAGCGGTACGTCAGCGCGCATCCTCGCCAGCCTCGGTGCGACACGCGATCTGGAGCTCGCGCGCGCCCTCGGCGATCAACACGTGCCGGGTCATCCGACCGACCGTGCGACCTGGCGGTGGAACCAGTGCACGCCGCGCTCTTGCTCGGGCGCGAACTTGCTGCGCGGCGCGAAGCCGGACTTCAGGCCGCGCGCGACCTGTGCGAGCGCGTCGACATCCTCGGCATCGACCTGCGAGCTCAACCAGCGGCGATCGCGCTCGGCATGCTTCGCGCGATCGAGCGCGAGCTGGTACCAGGTGAAGCGCGTGGCGTCCGGGCGATCCGGAATCGGCGAATAGATGTTCACCGACAGGCCCCACGGATAGAAGTTCAGCGTGAGGTTCGGAAAGATGAACCACCACAGCGCGAACACGCGGCGGCCCTTGGGATCCGCGAAGCGATCGGGCAACCACGCTGGATCGAAGCCATCGGCCGGATCCCGCGCGTAGACCCATTGCAACACCGATTGATCGTAGAGCTCCGTCGTATAGCTGCCGAGATCGACCGCATCGGCGAGCCCACCGGGCGCGCGATGCACGAACCCGATGTGAAACTGATCGAGATAGTTCGCGGCGTGCTGCTTCCAGTTGCCCGGTACCTCGCGAATCTCTGCGGACATTCGCTCGGGAATCGCCGGCATCCTCGCGAGCGAGGCCTCGACCGGCGCGAGCACGGTCTCGAGCCGAGCGGCGTGGGGATCGAAGTTAATCCAGGTCAACCGACGCCACGCCTCGACGGGTAGGGCAGTCAGTGAATCGCACGGTCGCATCGCCTTGGTGTCGAAGCCTTGTTGCGAGATGACCTTGCCCGCGCAATCGAAGCGGCGGCCGTGCTGCGCGCAGACCAGGGTCGGGCCGCGCGAGGCGCCGAGCACGAGCGGGTACCACGCGTGCGTGCAGGTGTTCGGGAAGGCACGGAGCGCCTCGTCATCCCAGGCGCGCTGCAGGAACAGCGGCTTGTCGTTGACCGTGATCGGCACGCGCGAGCCGCGTGCCGCGAGCTGTTCGTCGAGCGGACGCGGATCCTCGCCACGCTCGGTCACGACCTGCCAGGACCGCGAAAAGATCGTGGCGAGCTCGCGCGAGAGGAATTCACGGTCCGTGAACGTCGAAGCGGGCAGGCCTTCGGCCAGGCGGATGTCGTCATCGACGTGCCAGGTGTCCATGGCGGTCAACCTACTACGCGAACCCGCGCAGCCGTGCTACTTGACGTCACCGTCGTGGCCGCCTCAGTTTTACGCCCAGGGCTGCGCCTGAGCGAGCGGGTGAAGTTCCCGGAGAATTTGCCGATCACGGCCTCCGTGATCGACATCGCGAACGCGATCGATGGCCATCAGGTCATCATCATCGCGGGCGAGACCGGCTCGGGCAAGACCACCCAGCTGCCGAAGATCTGTCTCGCGATGGGCCGCGCGGAGCACGCGTACATCGGCTGCACGCAACCGCGCCGGATCGCGGCGACGAGCGTCGCGGCGCGCGTGGCCGAGGAGCTCGGGACCCAGGTCGGCGACGTGGTCGGCTACAAGGTCCGGTTCAACGACAAGGTCAGCCAGAATTCCTACGTCAAGTTCATGACGGATGGCATCTTGCTCGCCGAGATCCAGGGCGATCCGATGCTGCGCGCGTACGACACGATCATCGTCGACGAAGCGCACGAGCGCAGCCTCAATATCGATTTCTTGCTCGGCTTCTTGAAGCAGCTGCTGCCGCGTCGGCCCGAGCTGCGCGTGATCGTGAGCTCGGCGACGCTCGAGCTCGAGCGGTTCTCGAAGTTCTTCGGCGATGCGCCGGTGATCGAGGTCTCGGGCCGGACGTACCCGGTCGACGTGTTCTATCGGCCGCCCACCGAGGAAGAGCGCGATCTGTCGGAGGTCGTCGCGAACACGGTCAACGAGATCACCGAGATGGATCCGCGCGGCGACATCCTCGTGTTCTTGCCCGGCGAGCGCGAGATTCGCGAGGCGGTGCAAGAGATCGAGCAGCGCGCACTTCCCCATACCGTCGTCTTGCCGCTCTACGCGCGGCTGTCGCCGCAGGATCAGCAGCGCGTGTTTCACACGTTACCGCAGCGCCGGGTGGTGCTCGCGACGAACGTCGCCGAGACCTCGCTGACGATTCCGGGCATCGTGTACGTCGTCGATGCGGGCGTCGCGCGCGTGAATCGCTACAACGTGCGTACCGGGGTCACGCAGCTGCTGATCGAGCCGGTGTCGCGCGCGAGTGCGGATCAGCGCAAGGGTCGCTGCGGGCGCACGCAGCACGGCGTGTGCTTCCGGCTCTACGAGGAGCAGGACTACATCACGCGGCCATCGCACACCGATCCCGAGATCCAGCGCGTCGGGCTCGCGGGCGTGATCCTGCGCATGAAGTCGCTGCGGCTCGCCGATATCGAGAGCTTCCCGTTCCTCGATCCGCCGCAGAAGCGCGCGATCGACGAAGGCTATCGCGTGCTCGAAGAGATCGGCGCGATGTCGAGCGCTGGCGAGCTCACCGAGCTCGGGCATCACATCGGGCGGTTGCCGCTCGATCCGCGGCTGTCGCGGATGATCCTCGGCGGTCGCGACGAGAATGCGCTGCGCGAGGTCGTCGTGATCGCGGCCGCGCTCGGGCTCCAGGATCCTCGCGATCGCCCGCACGCTGCCCAGCAGAAGGCCGACGAGGCGCATCGCCAGTTCAAGGATGAAGGCTCGGACTTCATCGCCTACTTGAAGATCTGGGAGACCTGGCAGGCCGCGAAGGCGCGCAGCACGAAGAACCAGCTCTACAAGTTCGCGCGCGAGAACTTCCTCAACTTCAACCGCATGCGCGAATGGGAGGACATCCACGCGCAGATCGTGCGGACGATGAAGGAGCTGGATTTTCGCCCGAACGAGAAGACGGCGACGGGCGAACAGATCCATCGCGCACTCCTGCCGGGCTTGCTCTCGAAGATCGGCATGTGGAATGTCGAGAGCCGGATCTATATCGGTGCGCGCCAGACCAAGTGGATGATCCATCCCTCGTCGGCGCTCGCGAAGAAGCCGCCGCAGTGGGTGATGGCGGCCGAGCTCGTCGAGACCTCGCAGCTGTTCGCGCGTGGGGTCGCGAAGATCGATCCGCTGTGGATCGAAGGCGCGGCGGGCTCCTCGTGCAAGCGCAGCTATGGCGATCCGCACTGGGATCCGAAGACCGCGCAAGTCTCCGCGAAGGAGCAGGTCACGCTGTACGGCCTGCCGATCGTCAAGGAGCGGCGGGTCAACTACGCGCAGTTCGATCCGAAGCTCTGTCGCGATCTGTTCATCACGCACGCGCTCGTGCGGGGCGAGTACGCGACGAAGGGTGCCTTCGCCGAGCACAACCGGCGCTTGTTCCTCGAGGTCGAGCAGCTGCGCGACAAGGCTCGGCGAAGCGATATGCTCGCCGACGAGACCTCGCTGTGGGAGTTCTTCGATTCCAAGCTGCCCGACGAGATCGTGAGCGGCAAGACGTTCGAGGACTGGCGGCGTACGGCCGAGGCCAAGGATCCGCACATCCTCGAGCTCTCTCGCGCGGAGCTCTTGCTCGACGAGGCCGCCGAGCTCTCGCCCGAGCGCTATCCCGATCACATCACGAAGGCGCGGCTGCGCATCACGTACAAGTTCGAACCCGGTGAAGAAGACGACGGCATCACCGCCACGATCCCGCTCGCGCAGTTGCCGCAGCTCGATCCGGACCTGCTCGAGTGGACGATCGGTGGCTACCTCCAGGCCAAGGTGTTCGCGCTGT
>JANXOP010000350.1 GCA_025357755.1 Kofleriaceae bacterium
ATGGCTGGTGGGTCGCACGCGGCATCCCGGCATTCGTCGTCACGCTCGCCGGCTTCAAGGCGTATCGCGGCGGTGCGCTCGTGCTCTCCCACTCGACGGGCTTGTCGCCGATGAACCACGACTTCTCGCTGCTCGCGAGCACGGTGCCGCTGGTGCCGACGATCGCGATCACGCTGACAGCTCTCGCCGCGGGCATCGCGCTGACCCTGCGCGATGCGAGCCGCCGCACCGCGTTCGGGCTCGAGCCGCTCGCGTCGCGCGCGGTCGCGATCCGGATCGGTGCACAGCTGGTGCTCGCCGGGCTCGTACTCGCGGTGTTCGCGCAGCGCGGCATGCCGGTGCAAGTCTTGATCGCCGCGGCCGTCGCGGTATGGGGCGTGTTCGTCACCAAGCGCACGCGCTTCGGGCGCCACCTCTACGCGATCGGCGGCAATCCCGAGGCGGCGAAGCTGTCCGGAATCAATGTCACGCGGACCACGATCGGCGCGTTCGTGATCGTCGGGGTCTTGACCGCGATCGCCGGCGTCATGCTCGCGGCCCGGATCAACGGCGTCACGCCGGGCAACCAGGGCAACCTGCTCGAGCTCGATGCGGTGACGGCGGTCGTGATCGGCGGCACCGCGCTCGCGGGTGGCCGCGGCTCGGTGATCGGCACCGTGCTCGGCACGCTCGTGTTCTCGACGCTCGCGAACGGCATGAACCACCTGCATGTCGATTCGAACTGGCAGCTCATCTTCACGGGGCTCGTGTTGCTCGTCGCAGTTCAGATCTCTCGAGGGAAACGCTCATGATTCGATCTCTTGCACTAGCGCTCGCAGTCCTGCTCGGCGTGCCTGCCTGCAAGCAGCAGCAAGGACCGCAGGTCGCCTTCCTGCTCTCGACGCTCCAAGAAGAGCGCTATCAGAAGGACGTGCGCTACTTCGAGGCGCGCGCGAGCGAGCTCGGCATGAGCGTGGTCACGCTCGCGGCCGACAACGACAACGCGAAGCAGATCGCGCAAGTCGAAGATGTCCTGACCGAAGGTGCGAAGGTGCTCGTGATCCAGCCCACGGATTCGCAAGCCGCCTCGAGCTACGTCCGGCTCGCGCACGAGCACGGTGCGAAGGTCGTCGCGTATGACCGCGCGATCGTGTCGCCGGACCTCGACTACTACGTCTCGCACGACTCGTACAAAGTGGGCGTGCTGCAAGCCAAGGCCGCGATCGCGGCGACCAATGGCAAGGGCAAGTACATCCTCCTCGCCGGCCAGGCCGGGCACTCGGTCGCGACCCAGATCACGCGCGGCTATGAAGACACGCTCGCGCCGTACGTCGCGCGGGGTGACATCGAGATCGTGATGAAGCAGAACCACAGCTCGTGGTCGCCGGAGCAAGCGCTGCGCACCGTCGAAGATGCGCTGACCCACAACCACAACAAGATCGACGCGATCCTCGCGAACAACTCCGGCATGGCGCGCGGCGCGGTCCAAGCCGTCTCCGCCGCGGGCCTCACGAACGTGTTCATCGCCGGCGCCGATGCGGACGCCGCGAATATCAACTTCGTGTGCGCCGGCAAGCAGACGATCGAGGTCTTGAAGGACATCCAGCCGCTCGCGCGCACCGCCGCCGAGGTCGCCCACGATCTCTTGAATGGCGACAAGCCGACCACGTCGACCACGATCTCGCTCGCCGGCAAGGACGTGCCGGTCGTCGCCGTGCGCGTCGAGGTGATCACGCCCGACACCGTGAAGTCGCTGCTCGTCGATTCTGGGTTCCTGACCGCCGACGAGCTGCCCGCCTGTAAGAGCCACCTAGCACTCGTTCCGTGAGCGCCATGAAATCTGTTGTTCTTGTCATCGCCCTCGCGGGTGTCGCGTACGCCGACGAGCCCGGCACGCCCTCGCCGCCGCCCTCGCCGGTCGATCCGGCGGGCGCGCCTTCGGTGCCGAATCCACAGCCGCACGCGGAGCCGCCCCCGGACCTCGAGGTCGTCAAACCCGCGGCCACGCCGGAGAAGACGATCGTCAATCCATCGACGACTGACTCGCTCGCGCAACCGGCCGAGAGTGACCAGGCCACGCCGAGCGCACCGGGGCTCGAGCTCCAGGGCGTGAAGTTCGAGCTCCACGGCTACGCACGCATGCCGCTGATGACGCAGGGCACGCGCGAGCCATATCTCGTCGACAACGACTACTACCTCTCGGGCTTCGCCTACACGCGGCTCTACGAGCCGGACTGGGCCGAGCTGCACTTCTCGGCGAGCAAGGGCGATTACAAGGTCGAGTTCGGGATGTTCACGTCGCTCTACTCGGACTACGCGCAAGCGAATATCTCCGATCAGCTCGGCATCGCGCAGGCCTCGGTCACCGCGAGCAACTTCCTCGATGTAAAGCGCCTCTCGGTCCAGGTCGGCGTGTTCTGGGATCGCTACGGGTACATCGAGCCATACGACACCTACGTGTTCGGTCGCACACACCAGGGAGGCGCCAAGCTCGCATATCAGTTCGAGAACGGTGCGCGCCTGCAAGGCGGCCTCGGTCTCCACCAGGCCGATCTGCAGCAGAACCTCGGCATGACGCCGATCCTGCATATCGCCGGCGTGCAACCGGTGACGAAGGAGCTCGAGGTCGGTGCGTATTTCTTGCGCACGTGGACGCGCGATCATCGCCAGCTCTCGCCGATCCAGGACGGCACGATGTACGTCACCGGCGTCGACGCGAGGTACAAGCTGCCGCAGCACCGCGGCACGGCCTACCTCGCGTTCGGCTACTACCACATGGATAAGTCGCTCTACCTCGCGCCCGCGCTCGAGATCGAGCACTCGACGGGGGGCCGCGGCATCACCGAGAACTTCTTAGGTCTAGATGGCAGCAACAACGGCTCGGGGACGATGTACACGCTCGCGACCGACAACACCCTCAAGCTCTTCCCCAAGGCCGCCATGCGAGTTTTCGGGATGGGCACGTGGGTGCGCTCGCCGCAGGTTGACGAGATGGATCCGTTGAAGAACAAGGATCGCCGCCTGTACTTCAAGTGGGGCGCCGAGCCGAGCTACATGCTGACGCCGAAGCTCCGCGCCTCGCTCCGCTACGACCGCGTGATCCTCGACATCTACGACTCCGCCGACGCGTTCCACGTGCTCTCGCCGAAGCTCAGCTTTCCGCTCGATGGCTGGGGTGAGCTCTTTATCCAGTACTCGCACTACTGGTACGGCGACAAGATCCAGCTGCGCTCGGGTCAGGTGCCGCTCGAGACCATGCCCGACGCGAACGTGTTCAAGATCCAGGCGCAAGCGGTCTGGTGATCACTGAACGACGCCGCGTTCGTTCTCATGAAGTAGCTCCCCGACGTGCGCTCACGCACGCCTCACTGGCACCCGTCGCTACCCCACGCGTGCTCCGTGCTTCGTCCGCAACCCGTCATACTTTGCGAGTGCGTCTCGTGCTCGTGTTGATGGTGGCGGCTTGCGGGAGAGTCGGGTTTCCCGATCACCTGGAGCCGGATCGCGATGCAGCGTCGACCCTCGACGCGAGCATGGATGTCGCGATGCTCGCACCGGATGCGGTGACGGTGATCGATGCGCCTCTGCCGGTCGCTTACGCAACCTTCGACATGGAGGGCGATCCGAGCACCGGCCTCATCGCCGCCGATCCGGCATACACCGGTACGTGCACCGCGTGCCCGACAGTGACCTCCGGGCACCACGGCAATGGCATCTACTTCGATTCGAGCAAGCTCGTCACGATGTCGTTCCAGGTCGGCGCGCAGCCGTACACGATCGCGAGCTGGTTCTCTACGAACGGCCAAGGCACGATGCTCGCGAAGCCGCTGGATCAGACGAGCGTGTACAACGTCGTCAACATCGCGATCACCGGCAGCGGCGAGGTCGTCTACGAGACCTACGGCGTGGGTCCCGACTACCTCACGAGCGTCGGGGCCTCGATCTTTGGCGGCTGGCATCACGTCGCGATCACCTGGGATGGCACGACGAAGGTGCTGTACGTCGACGGTGTGAATGCTGGTAGTGCGCTAGCGACGCTCAGCGACGCGAACCAGGCGCTCGTGATCGGCACGGATATCGATGGTGGTGTACCGAGCGTGCAGTACACCGGCGCGGTAGACGAGCTGCGCTTCTACGATAGCGCGCTCACCGCGTCGCAAGTCTCCGAGCTCGCCGCGCTCTAGGGGCTAACCCGGAATTTCGTCGGCGGGAACGACTTCGTCGGTGTTCGGCCGTGGCACGATCTCGAACCGCGCGTGCGCCGGCACCTTCTCGCGCTCCTCTGGCGTCATCAGCGCGAAGTCGAGCTGACCGAGCCGCTCGATCTCGGCGAGGGCATTGAAGCCGCCGATGAACTGCCCGCGCAGGTAGATGAACGGCACCGTGTGCTGCTTGCACTCGTTGACGAGCGGGATCAGCTTGGCCTCGTTCTCGGGCTCCTCGAGATCGGTGTAGTCGTAGTGGACCTTGAGGCGCTCGAGGATCGTGATCGCACGACCCGACCACGGATCGCTCTTCTTGCCGAAGATCTGCGCTTTGACGCTCGGATCGCCGAAGCCGACCAGGGCGGGCGACGGCTTCGCCACGGGCGTGGGTGCGGCAACGGAGGCGCGCTTGGCCTCGGCGGCCTTTGCCTTCGCAGCGACTTCTTCCTGCGAGACGTACTCCTCGTGGCCGAGGAGCTTCGCCATCGCCTTGCGCGCGCGGATGTAGCGCGGATCGGTCGCCATCTTGTCCTGGATGAAATCGCGGAGCTCGCCGCCGATCTCGTCCGCGCGATTGAGAACTTCGAACAGCTTCTCCGTCGCGACCTTGGTGAACTTCTCGTCTTTTTCGGACTCGGCCATCGAGTCCTAGTACCACGCGCGCGCCCGGTCGGGCGTCGCTCGATGGCTAGGCCCCGAAGACTTTTTTCTTCAGGTCGCCGGAGCTCGCCGCATTGACGAGCTCTTCGCGGCCACCGAGGCACTCGCCCGCGATGAACACGACCGGCAACCGCTTGCCATCCGAGTCGCGCTTCACGGCGTACTGCGCCGCGGCGTCTTCCTGGATGTTGGTCACCGTGAACTCGATCCCGTTCGCTTCGAGGATGTCGACCAGCTTCAGTGCGTCGCGGCGCGTCTTGTCCATGTGATAGACGATGACGGGCGCCACCTCACCCTTCGGCGCAGGCTTCGCTGCAGGCGCTTCGGGTTTGGCGATCTTCGACTCGAACGCGCGGCGATCCGCGAGCTCGTGCTCGGTGGCGAGCGGGCGGCCTAGCGCGTCGTTCGCTTTACGAACGACGTCGCCGGCCTTGCCCGGGAGGCGTTCGAGCGCGGCGTGTGCCTTCGCTCGGATTCCGTCCAGTACGCCCATACGCCTCTAGTTAGTTAACGACGCGGAGGCTCTTGCGACCGGCCGGAATCGGCGGAGCCGCGACATCATCCGGATCGACTTCGGGAGCGACCGTGACGATGCTGTTCTTCTTGCGCGTGCGAGCTGCAGCGTTACGCGCGATCTGGAGCAGGCGAACGTGGGCCTCCTCGTGCTTCTTCTCTTCGGTGCCGCGCACCATCGAGACGACCTTGCTCTTGAGGAACGACAGGCGGTTCTTGCGCGCGCCGACTTCGTAGACGAGGTCCGCGGCCGTGCAACCCGCCATGTGCGGCGAGCGATGGAACGGGCTCATCATCGACGGGTGCTTGTCGAGGTACTTGCGGACCTCTTCGATCGTCATGCCGACATCGACGAGCGCCTTGTCGACTTCCTTCTGCGCCTGCTGCTTGGCCTTGAACAGCTGCATCTGCACGCGGCTGTAGACGTTGACCGCGCCATCACCGTTCGTCTCGATCGGCAGGAAGATGCCCTGCGGATAGAGCTCGGTGATGAACGACTGGATGCCGTCCGAGACCGACGACGACGGCATGCAACCGAACGGCTTCACGGAGAGGGTCATGTTGACCTTCGAGTACGCGACGTTCTGGATCAGCTTGCCAATCTCCATGTGGCCTTCGCCGCCACGGAGGTTGTTGTCGTAGAACGCGTGCGAGACGTCCGCGATCTCCTGCATGTCCGGCAGGTGGTAGTCGTTCAGGCCGAGCGCCTTGGCGAAGGTGTGGAATAGGCCGCGGAGGACCTTCTCACCGGCCCACAGCGTCGCGAGCCGCTTGCGGACATCGACGCCCTTCAAGCTGAACTTGCTGCCGCCGTGCTCTTCCTTCGACTTGTCGACGCCACGCAGACCGGCGCGCTGCGCCGTGTCGTAGCGGCCCTGCCACATCATATAGAGCAGCCACGCGATGACGAGCTGGATGTCCGGCTCCGCGCCCTCGGCCTCGAGGAAGCGCTGCAGACCGTAGTTGCCATCGCCTTCGGTGGTCATCGCCCAGAACTCGCCGATGATGCCGACGCGCGGCTTCGGACGCGTACGGTCGACCTTGACCTTACCCATCTCGCGACGCGCCTTGAAGAGCGCGACGGCGAGCGAGGTGTTGTTCTCGAACGACTCGCTGATGATGCGCTTCGAGACTTCGAGCGCGCGGTCCGCAGAGCCCGGCACGACTTCGTACGGGCGGACGCGGTAGCCGAGTGCATTCAAGCAATCGCCAACGAGGATCGCGCGAACGACGCCCCAGAAGAACGTCGGGTTCATCTCGAGACCGACGCCCTCGCCCGTCGCCTGCTTGAGGCCACCGGTCTGCTGGAACAGGAGGACGCGGAAGCCGTCGAAGCCCGAGTCGCGGAGCGCCTTGCGGTACTCGGTGACGTACGTGCCGAAGCGGCACGGGCCGCAGGCGCCGGCCGTGATGAACACGTGGTTCTTGACGATGTCTTCCTTGGTCATGCCCTGGTTGCGAAGACCATCGAGGTACTTCACCAAGTTGCCGACCGTGAAGTACGTCGGGTTGCACTGGCCGCGGTTACCGTACTCGCGACCGAACTGGAGCGCGTCGTTGTCGGCAACGTCCATCGCCATGACCTTGTAGCCAATGCCGCGCAGCGCGGCCTGGATGAAGAGGTCGTGGGCCATCGTGAGGCCCGAGACGAGGATGGTGGTGTGCTCGCGCTGCTCGCGCGTGAACTCGCGCGGGACCGCGTCGAACCAATGCTGGGCGTTCTCGACCGGCAGGCCGAGGCGCTTGCGCTCCTCGATCTCGAACTTCTTCAGCTCGGCTTCAATGCCTTCGAGGGACAGCGCGTCGATGTCAGCGTTTTTTTCGTTGGTAGTGCTCATGGTGTTCCTCTTAGGTCCGCATAACGTTCAGGGCGGAAGTCCGCTTGCCCTTGGGCTTGTTCTGTTCTTCGGCGACGAGCCACTCGGCGGCCTGCGCCTCGAGCGTCTTCACTTCGGTATCGAGCTTGTCGTCGATCTTACCGACCGTCGCGAGCTTGTTCTGGAGCGCGCGCATCAGCTCGATCTTCTTGATCGTGACCGAGCGATCGAGCTCGACCTTCTTGATGCCGCCGTCCTCGAGCTTCTCCTTGAGGAGCATCAGCGTGTACGCGTACGTCTTCACGCGGATCTTGATCGAGCCCGAGGGCTTGTTCGCGTCGATGTCGTGGAGCGCCGAGTATGCCTTGCCGGCCGAGGCGATGATCGAATCGATCAGGCCATAGGTCGGGGCATCGTGGCCGCACTTGAAGCTCGAGAGATCGAGGCACGCCATGTTCGGGTGACGAGACGCGTACTTCGCGGCCCACACCTTCTGCACGGAGTTGGTCGAGTAGTTTTCCGGCCACACGTCGGTGACATCGAGACCGTTATCGATGACGCCCTTCGCGATGTCCTCGGCGAACAGGGCATCGAGCCGAGCCTTATCGCGCGGCAGCGACCGCATCGAGAGGATCGGATAGCCGAGCGCCTGGAACTCCTCGAGGACCGAGTGGTTCATGCCCGGATCGTTGTGGTACGGGCGGCCGAGCATGACGAGCGCCACGCGGTTCTCGCGGGTGACCTCGTCGAGGATCTCGCGACCCTTGCGCTCCATCTCGTCCTCGAACGCCTGGACGGCCTTGAACGCCTCGTCGACCGCGTGGTCGTTCTCGTCCTGGGTCAGGCCGAGGAGCGGACCCCACTCGTCGAACATCTGCTTCTTGCACATCAGCGGCTCGTTCAGCGTGACCGCCGTGTCGAGGTAGCTGATCTTGCGCTCGGCGAAGAAGTCGGTCTCCTTCGTGAACGCTGCGCGGATGACCTTGGGTGTGCCACTGACGACGGGGCAGCTCGCCGTGTCCATCTGGTTCACGATGAACGTCGGGATGTGCGTGATCGCCGGGAAGAAGATGTAGTTGAGCGGCTTCTTCTCGTGGTGCTTGAAGAGCAGGTTGTGGATGTGCGCCTGGCAGACCTTGCTCGGGTAGCAAGGATCGACCGAGCCGTACTTACAGCCGGCCTGCCACATCTCTTCCGAGGTCTCGTCGCTGAACACGACGTTGCGCGAGTCGACGCCGACCGCTTCGAGGTACGTGCGCCAGAACGGGCCGGTGCTGAAGAGATTCAGGACGCGCGGAATGCCGACGCGAACGTCTTTGCGCTTCGCCCACACATCGACCGAGGCGCGCTGGAACGGGCGCTCGACTTCCTTGTGACGAACGGCGCCGAGCAGCGTGCGCTTGACGACGATGTCCTTCACCGCGGTGCCGTGCTCCGGCATCAGCTTGTGCTCGTAGAAGCTCTTGAACGCGAGCTTCGCCTCGTAGTCGACGAGGTTCGGGTACTGCTTCATGCGCTTCTGGCGCTCTTTATTGAGCGACTTGAGCGCGTCCATGTTCTCGACGGTGCCCTTCTCGCACGAGAAGCCGCTGATGTAGCGAGCCGTCTTGCCGTCGAGGGTCTTGGTGTCGATGAACGTGCGCGAACAGTTGTTCGGGCAGAAGTTGCAGCGCGTCTTCTCGTCGTTGATCGAGACGTACTCGATGTCGACGGCCTGATCGAGACCGACGAACGTCGTCGTGCCCTGGCGGCGCGTCTTGCGAAGCGCTTCGAACGCCGCACCGATCGCGCCGGCCTCACCGGTGTGCGGGTGGAGATAGACTTCCGCGTTCGGGACGCGCTTCTCGATGTAATCGACCTGCGCCTTGAGCGCGGCCATGTTCTTTTGCGTGCCGCCCTGGAGGACGAACACCTTGCCGAGCTCCGCCATGCGCGGGATCTGGACGACGTACTGCCAGATGTTCTTCGGCAGCACGAGCGCGAGGCCCGCGAGCAGCTCTTCCTTCGCGTAACCTTCTTTTTGGAAGTTCACGCGATCGGAATCGAGGAACACCGCGCAGCCGTAGCTGAACTTCGGCGCGAGGCGCGCTTCGAAGGCCACGTCGGCGTACTCGCGAACCGGGACGCCGAACTGATCGGCCATCGCCTGGAGCAGCATGCCGTTGCCCGCGCTACAGGAGTTCGACAGACGGAAGTTTTTGACGTCGCCGTTCTGCATGAACATCACCTTGATGTCCTGCCCGCCGATGTCGCAGATCACGTCGACCGCCGGGAACCAGCGCTTCGCCGACATCATGTGCGCGACGGTCTCGACGATGTTCGCGTCGGCACCGAGCGACTTCTCGAGGACATCGCCGGCGTAGCCGGTGACGCCGAAGCCGGTGACCTCGAGCTTCG
>JANXOP010000410.1 GCA_025357755.1 Kofleriaceae bacterium
ATCCGGGCGAGCTCTCCGAACCGGTCGGCTTCGATGCCGAGCTCGCGCTGCTCGGCGCTGCCGCCTTGCTGATCGACGGGACCGCGCCGATGGATCAGCTGCGCACCGCCGAGCGCGCGCGCGCCGCGAAGCTGCCCGTGATCCTCGACGTCAGCGAGCTGCGCGACGGTACGAGCGAGTTGATCACGGCGAGCGATATCTTGATCATGTCGGAGCGCGCAGCCTCGGAGCTCGCGCCACGTGGCGAGCTCACCGATGCGCTCGAGGAGATCCTGCATCTCGGGCCGCGCGCCGTCGTGATCACGCTCGGCGACAAGGGCGCGATCGGGCGCCATGGCGATCAGATCATCCGGTGCCCCGCCTTTCCGAGTGATGTCCTCGACGCGTATGGCGCGGGCTCGGTGTTTCACGGTGCGTTCGCGGCCGCGTTGCTCTCGGAGCTGCCGTTCGCGCGGTGCATCGAGCTCGCCGCCGCGGCGGCATCGCTGTCGCTGCGCGAGCTCGGTCCCTGGTCGGCGATGCCGAGCCGCGAGGACGTGCTCGCGCTGGTCCGGACCCGGCGCTGACGCTCAACGCTTCGGGGACTTCGACTTCTTACCGATGTCGGAGCCTTCGAGCCGGAAGTGCGCCTCGGCAGCCGCCATCTGCTCGGCCTCTTTCTTCGACTTGCCAACGGCCCGCGCCCACTCCTCCCCGGCGACATGCACCGCGACGACGAAGCGCTTGTCGTGATCGGGGCCGATCTCCTGCACGACCTGATAGGTCGGCGTCGCCTTCATCCGCGCTTGCGAGGTCTCCTGGAGCCGGGTCTTGAAGTCGTAGAAGCCCTTGAACTCGACGGTCTCGATCCGGGTGGCGAGCACGCGATTGACCATGCCTTCGGCCGCCGCGAACCCACCATCGAGATAGACCGCGGCGAGGATCGCCTCGAACACGTCGGCCAGGATCGAGGCCTTGGTCCGGCCGCCGCTCTTCTCCTCCCCTTTGCCGAGCATCACCCACTCGCCGAGGCCGAGCTGACCGGCGACATCCGACAAGCCCGCTTCGGACACGACTTGAGCGCGGGTCACGCTGAGCTCGCCCTCACGCAATTGTGGGTAGCGGGTCATCAAGCGATGACCGACGACGAGATCGAGGACGGCATCACCGAGGAACTCGAGCCGTTCGTTATCTTCTTCGCGTTCGCCCGGCTGCTGTTCGTTACACCAGCTGGCGTGGCGTAACGCACGCTCGAGAAATGACCGATCCGTGAAGTGATAGCCGAGGACGGCTTCTAGCGCGGAGTAATCAGCGGCGGCCACGCCGGCATGATACCCTCGGACGCTGTGGAAGCGCTGCGCGAGCGTTTCGGGAAGTATCACGTCCTCGAGAAACTCGCGCAGGGTGGGATGGCCGAGGTCTATAAGGTCAAGACCATCGGAATCGCCGGATTCGAGAAGATCCAGGCCCTCAAGCGGATCCTACCGAGCTCGGCACGCGAGGGACGGTTCATCCGCAGCTTCATCGACGAGGCGCGGATCGCGGTCGAGCTGACCCACCGCAACATCGTCCAGGTCTTCGATTTCGGAAAGGCCGACGGCGAGCTGTTCCTCGCGATGGAGCTGATCGAGGGCCGCGACCTGCGCACGGCCACGGCGCAAGCGACCGCGCGCAACCTGCCCTGCCCGATTCCTGTCGCCGCGTACATCATCGCGGAGGTCGCGACCGGGCTCGACTACGCGCACCGCAAGACCGACCTCTACGGAGCCGAGCTCAACATCGTCCACTGCGACGTCTCGCCGTCGAACGTGATGCTCTCGGGCGACGGCTACGTGAAGATCCTCGATTTCGGCATCGCACGCGCGACCTTCGCGAGTGCGCTCGAGCGGCGCCGGTTGCGAGGCAAGCCGCGCTACATGGCACCGGAGCAAACGCTCGGCGAGCCACCGACGAGCGCGGCCGATGTGTTCGCGCTCGGCATCATCGCGTGGGAGTTGTTCACCGGCCTACCGCTCTATCGCGGCCCGGATCTCAAGGCGATCCTCGAGGCGGTGCGGCGCACGGTGCCGCCTCGGATCGATCGCTTGAACCCCGACGTACCTCTGGAGGTCGCCGATGGTATCGCCAAGGCGCTGTCGCGCGAGCCCGAGGATCGCGGCACCACCGCGGACCTCGTTCAGGCGTGTGCGCGGACCTCGCTCGCGGGTGGCGCGCATGCGCTGGAGCGCTGGCTCACCGCGATCGACGAGGCAGGCGCGGACGATTCGATGGTCGGGCTCTCGGCGTCACCGTCGCGCTCGATGAGCGTGCAGCGAGCGAGCGCGGAGGTCCCGGCGCAGGCGTTCCCGGAGCGCGAGCCGACGCAATCCTTGATCGCGCCTCTGCCCTCACCGTCGCTGCCGGACGATTTCGGCACCGGCACACCCGGCTTCTCGCGACCGCCGGAGCGGCCCTCGGTGACCGCGCTCAACGCGTTCGCCGATCAGCCTCGAGCACGCACCGCGACCGGGTCGCGGTTCTCGGGGTTCGAGCACGACGGCACCACGACCGCGGCACAGGACAAGGCCTGGGCGCGCCCGACCACGACCGGCCAGGCGTTCGCGAAGTTCGGCGATCGCGATCCGACCTCCGCGGGCACGGTGACGAGCACCTCGGCGACTGCCCAAGGCATGCGCTGGGGCTACGAATCGACGACGGCGGGCGTCGCGCGCCTCGACGACGCGTTGCCGCCGGCGCGCGAACAGACGATGGCACTCGACGAGCGGTTCGATACCGAGCAGAGGTCGGGAGAGATGCTCGTGCGACCTTCGTACACGACGCTCGTGATGGCGGCGGATGTCAATCCGCAGAATCTCCGGTTCGACGACGACGATTCGACGAGTTACGGCTCCGCAGCGCCGCAGATGCCAGCCGCCGTGGTTGCGGCGGCACCCAGCGATGCGACGAGCTTCGACGAGCTCATCGTCGAGGGTGAAGGCGCAGCCAGCGAGCTGCTCGCGGGCGTCGATGTCGACGAGCCGATCGATGACGACCTCGGCGTGCTGACGACCGGGGCGCCGGTGGAGCGGCGCCGGACGGTGGTCGTGGTCGGTGTGCTGAGCGGCGCGCCGACCGACGTGCTGCGTCCGATCACGCGCGGCCTCGGCGAGCTCGCGTATCAGCGCGGTGGTGTGGTGCTCGCGCTCGAGAGCGAAGCGCTCGTCGTCGCGTTCGGGCTCGAGGTCGCCGGCGAGGATGATGTCGCGGTCGCGATGGGCTGGGCGCTCGATGCCGCGGCCGTCGCGCGCGAAAAGCACACCGGCGATCGCGGCACGCCCCAGCTGCGAACCGGCGCGCGCACGAACGTGGCCAGCATCCTCACCCCGGAAGGCGCGGCGCGCATTCCTCCGGACGCGATCGAGGAAGCGCGCGCGCTCGCGAAAGAAGCGACGCCCGACAAGCCGTGGTTTGTCGGGGTCGCGGGTCGCGTGACCAGCGACCTCTACACGCTGCGCGAGCTGCCCACCGCCGGGCGAACCCGGAGCTCGCGGCGTGTGATCGAGGTCGTCGGGCCGCGCCGGTTCGAGGAGCGCGATCGTGCGCGGCTCGAGCGCCGCGGGATGTTCGTCGGCCGTACCGCGCAGCTCGAGGAGCTCTCGAGCTGGTTCGATCGGTCGATCGCGAAAAACGATCGCCATGGCGTGCTGGTCGTCGGGGTTGCCGGCACTGGCAAGAGCCGGCTCGTCGCGGAGCTCGTCGCGAGGCGCGCCGCGGCCGATCAGGCGACCCGGACGATCCTCACCGCGGCGAATCCGGCGACCCGGCACTCGCCGTTCGCGCTGTTGATCGATCTCTATCAAGCGTCGCTCGGTATCGCGCCAGCGCGAGGGCGTGCCGCGCGCGGCCGGTTCCTGCAGCGGGTCCAGCACCTGCTCAAGGAGAACGGCGTCGCCGAGGACCGCGCGAAAGAGGTCGTCACGGATCTCGATCGCGCGATCGAGCTTCGCGATGGCCTCGGCGTCGGTGCGCCCGAGATCGCGGATCTGCGCCCTCGGATCGCGGCCGGCCTGGCGGTCTTTCGCACGGCGATGGCCGAGCCCGGACGGCCGCTGTTGACCGTGATCGAAGATATCCACCTCGGCGATGCGCCGAGCCTCGAGGTGCTGCGCCACACGCTCGCGATGCCCGCGGTCGGAGCCGAGCTCGTGATCCTGACCGCGCGGCCCGAAGGCGCGGCACCGCCCGCGGTCGATGCGATCGTCGATATCGGTGACCTCGTCGGTGGCGAGCTCCGTGCGATGATCGCGGATCGGCTCGGCGCTGCTTCGACTCCGCTCAACATCGCCGCGGTGATCGCGCGTGGCGGCGGCAACCCGTTGTTCGTCGAGGAGCTCGCCCAGGCGGTGCGCGAGCGCGGCTCGATCGATCTCGAAGACGGGGGCGACCAGATTCCGGCGAGCGCGCGCGATGTCGTCGCCGCGCGCGTCGATCGGCTCACGCCGCGCGCGAAGGCGGCGCTGCGCATCGCCTCGGTGATGCCCGGTACGGTGCGCGCGCGGATTGTCGAGGAGCTGCTCGGTGAGGAGCGCGCGGACGATGCGCAGGCCACGAGCGCGCTCGACGAGCTGATCGATGCAGGCGTGCTCGTCCGCCCGGAATCGTCCGGACCGTCGAGCGAAGGTGAGCTCGCCTTCGCGCGTGGCCTCGTCCGCGAGGTGGTCTACGAGGGCCTGCCCCAGCGGGCGCAGCGCGAAGCTCACGCGCGCGTCGGCCGCCTGCTCGCGAGCCGGTTCTTCGCCGGGCGCGAAGAAGCACCGGCCGCGATCGCCGAGCACCTCGAACGAGGTGGCGAGCTCGCCGCCGCCGCCGCGTTCTGGCTGCGTGCCGGCCGGCTCGCGATGACCGCGTCGGACGCCGATACGGCCGTCGCGCACTTCACGCGTACGCTCGCGCTCGAGTCTCAGCTCGGCGAGCGGCCACCGACCGCGACGTCGAAGACCCGCAGGCGCGAAGCCCTGGCGGGCCGCGAGCTCGCGAACCGCCTGCGCGGCGACTTGCTCGCCGATGCGGGCGATCTCGACGACCTGCAGCGTGCGTGCGAAGGCGATCACCGGCGGCTCGCCGATGTCGCGATCCGGCGTGCCCACCGGCTCCTTCGTACCGGCGACTACGCGGGCGCACAGGTCGCGACCGTCATCGCCGAAGATCTAGGGCGTAGCGTCGGTGATGCGCTCCACGTTGGCGAGGCACTGCGCGTTCGCGGCGAGATCCTCGAACGTCTCAGCCGGTTCACCGAGGCGCTCGAGGTGGTCGAGCAATCGCGCCTCGTGTTCGCGAACGCGGGTGCCACCTCCGAGGAGATGCAGGCGATGGTCGGCCGCGGCCGGATCCATCTCATGCGCGCGCACTACGAAGAAGCGCGCGCCGCCTATCAGCCCGTCACCGCGCGCATCGAAAAGGCCGGCGACCCGTGGCTCGAGCGCGTGGTCCAGAACCACGTCGCGATCATCGAGATGTGCCTCGGTAACTACCAGCGAGCCATGCTCTCCGCGCAGCGCTCGCTCGACCTCTGTCGCCGCTACGGCGACCGCGCGCGCGAAGGTGATGCGCTCAGCGTCGCCGGCATCATCTACCTCGAGGTCGGGCTCTACGAGCGCGCGGCGGCAACGTTCGACGCGGCGCTCGAGCTCCTCGCGCGGGCCGGCTCGCGCTGGAGCCGCGCCGATTGCCTGATCTATGCAGGCGTCTGCGCGATCAAGCGCGGCCAGGATGGCATCGGGATCCTCGATGAAGCGCTCCTCGAGGCCGAGACGATCGGGGCGCGCTATCTCGAAGCGAACGCCCGGATCTCGCGCGCCGGTGCACACCTCCAGCGCGGCGCGAACCTCGAGGCCGCGACGGATGCCTCGCGCGGGGTCCTCGTCGCGCGAGGCGCGACCCTCGTCGGGTACGAGCTCCAGGGCCTCGCACGCCAAGGCGTCGCCTTGATCCGTGCGCGGGGTCGAGACGCGCTCGCCGAGGCTGGCGATCAGATACATCGTGCACTCGTGCTGTTCGATCAGCAGCGCCACCTCGAAGGCTCCGAGGAGGAGGTCTACGTGAACTGCCTCGAGGTCCTCGCGTTCGCGGGCGCCAACGATCGCGCCCAGATCGTGCGTACGCGTGGTCGCGCCGAGGTCCAACGCAAGCTCGCGGCGCTCGATGATCCCGAGTGGCGTGTCGCGTACGCGCGCCGGCCCGAATGCAAAGCGCTACTCGGCAGCTGAGCGACTAGACGACCCAGCCGCCGGCGAGCACGCGATCACCGTCGTAGAGCACGGCCGCTTGGCCCGGTGCCGCGACCACCGCTTCGGCGAGCGACAGCTTCGCGTGCGTGCCTTCGATCGTCGCGGCGCACGAGATCGGGGTACCGCGATGGCGGATCTGGACCGCCCCCGTGACGGAGGCCTGCGGCGGCGAGAGCCAGCGAAGGTCACGAATCGAGAGGTCGCTGCGCTTGGCGGCGTCGTACGTGCCGACGCGGACTTCACCTTTTGCCGGATCGACCGAGGTGACGTAGCGCTTCGCGGGGATGCTCGCCTTGCCGGTCGTGGGATCCGGGGGCGTGACCAGGTTGCCGAGGCCGCGATGCTGGCCGACGGTGAAGTTGTGCGTGCCGTCGTGCGCGCCGAGGACCGTGCCGTCGTGATCGATGATCTTGCCAGCCATCGGGAGCGGCCGGTTGCGCTTGAGCGCGGCCGCTTTCACGAACCCTGCGTAGTCGCCGTCGGGGACAAAGCAGATCTCCATCGACTCGTCCTTGGTGGCGTTCGGAAGCCCGAGACGGATCGCATGGGCGCGGACCTCGTCCTTGGTCAGGTGGCCGAGCGGGAACCGCACGGCACCGAGCTCGTCGCCTGGCATCGAGAACAAGAAGTAGGACTGATCCTTCGAAGCATCGCGACCGCGGCGCAGCGACCAGGCGTGGTCAGCGCCCTCGGTCCGGGCCGTCTCGGACGTCTGGGTGATCTGGGCGTAGTGACCGGTGACGAGGACATCGGCGCCGATCGCGCGAGCGCGCGCGAGGAGCGGCGTGAACTTGATGTGCTGGTTGCACTTCACGCACGGGTTCGGGGTCTCGCCGGCGAGGTACGCCTCGACGAAGTCGTCCATCACGGCGGCGCCGAACTCGGCAGACAGATCGACGACGTAGTGCGGGATGCCGAGGTGATCACAGACCGCACGCGCATCTTCGATATCGCGCGGGCCGCAGCAGCGCCCCGACGAGGCCGAGGTGCCACGCGCATCGTAGAGGCGCATGGTCATGCCGACGACGCGCTGGCCCTGCTCGACGAGCAAGGCAGCTGCGGCGGCGCTATCGACGCCACCGGAGAGTGCTGCGACTACGAGACCTGTCATTCGCTTCCGGCGCGGAATCTAGCGGCAAATCGCCCGGCTGGCGAATGCTAAGGTGCGCTCGCGTGAAGACGGATGTAACGGCCCACGGGCTCGACGAGGCCGGTTGCGGCATCGGGGACGCCGATGGTCGGCACTTGCATGTGGCCGACCTCCTGCCCGGCGAACGGGCCGAGGTCGCCGTCGATCACACGAGCCCGCACAAGCCCGAGGCCTGGGCCCGAGTCGTGCGGCGGATCGGCGAGCCGAGCCCCGCGCGGGTCGCGCCGGCGTGCCCGGCATTCGGTCGCTGCGGCGGGTGCACGTGGCAACACCTCGCGTATCCCGCGCAGCTCGCGGCCAAGCGCGAACGCGTGATCGCGGCGCTCGGCCACCAGCCGATCGCCGTCACGGAGGTCCGACCATCGCCGGCCGAGCTCGGATATCGCAACAAGGGCAAGTACGTGGTCGGTTCGGCGGGTAACGGTGACGTGATCCTCGGCGCATACGCGCCGCGCAGTCATCACGTGGTCGATACGCTCGGCTGCCGCGTCGTCGCGCCGATCATCGACGAGGTCGCGGTGTGGGTGCGCGGCGCAACGGCGAAGGCCGGGCTGGTTCCGTACGACGAGAAGACCCGTACCGGCGAGCTGCGCTACGCGATCGTGCGTGAGGCCGAGGGCGACGTGATGATCGTGCTCGTCGTCACGAGTGCGGTGGTTCGCACGAAGCTCGAGAAGGTCGCGAACGCGATGGCGAACCATCCAGCGGTGCGCGGCATCGTCACGATCACGAACGATCGGCGCGACGGCGCGATCGTACCGTCGGGCTCGACCGCGCGCGTGTTGCTCGGCCATGGCTATCTCGTCGAGAAGCTCGCCGGGGTCCCGATCGAGGTCGGCGCGGCGGAGTTCCTCCAGGTCAATCGCGCGCAGGCCGCCGCGATGTACGCGCGCGTCGCGGAGCTCGCACAGCCCGCGCGCCGCGCGGTCGATCTGTTCGCGGGACTCGGCGGCATCGGCCTGCACCTCGCGCGCGCTGGTACCGAGGTGATCGCGGTCGAGATCGATCGCGATGCGGTGGCGCAGCTGCGACGCGCGGCCGAGGCTGCGAAGCTGCCCCTCACCGCGATCGCGGGCGATGCCGGCAAGATCGCCGACGACGTGCGGGCGCGACTCGGCGCAGCGCCCGACGTGGTCATCGTGAATCCGCCGCGCAAGGGGCTCGCCGGCGCCGAGGAGCTCGTCATCGAGCTCGCTGCGCCACGCGTGATCTACGTGAGCTGCGGCCCGGAATCACTCGGTCGCGATCTCGCGGCGCTCGCCGCACACGGCTACCAGCCCGATATGATCGAACCGTTCGACCTGATGCCAGGGACGGCCCAGGTCGAGACCGTCGTGCGCCTGATCAGAACAAGCAGCCGGGGATGATGCCGACCGGCTCGCCGATGATCTGCGCGACCTGATCGATCTCGCGATTCCAGAAGCACATCGTATCGGCCATGTAGAGGTAGCCGTACTGATAGAGGGTCTGGTTGACGGTGCGATCGAGCAAGCGTCGACCGTGCGTGTCGTGCAGATCGGCGTGACGTCGCGTGACCACGACCTGCGCGTGCCCGAGCAGCGTCTTGGCCTGTTCGAAGTCTGCTTTCGGATCGCCACCGTCGAGAAACTCGAGCACGGCCTTGTACTCCGCCGCGACGAAGCGCGCGCGCAGGCGATCGACCTCGAGCCCATCGGCGAGCTCGGCTGCCCACCGCGACTGCGGGAGCTCCAAGGCCTTCAGATCCTTCGCGCGTGCATCGAGCGCATCGGCGTAGGTCGCGAGCGGCGCCAGCACGGTCGCGGTGAAGGTCGGCGTGTCGTGGCTGGTCACGAGATCGGTGAACAAGATCCGATCGGGCTGCGAGATGATGCCCGCACTCCGGCCCGCATCGATATCGATGCTACGGCTCGAGATATACGCGGCGAGGCGCTGGCCGATCAGGGCATCGTGCTGATCTTCGGCGAGGTGCGCGACGAGCTTGCCGGCGCCCGCACCGAGGTCCGGCGCGAGCTCGTCGATGATGCCGGCCTCGTAGGTCAGGGGCATCTCGTAGCTGTTGCGCAGCGACATCACGTCGTTCAGCCAGTAGCCCCACTCCCAGCCCGTCGAGAACGGGAGGTGCTCGTACAGCGTGCCGCAACCGAACTTCGAGATGCCATCGAGATCCACCCAGCGGCTGCGAATGTAGAGCGGGAACATCTGGGGAACCGAATCATCGAACGCGATCCAGTACGCATCTTCCGGGTGGTACGTCGCCTTGCCGCCGGAGCACATCCGATCCTGGAGGTACTGGCGATGCTCGCTGAAGTCCGGGTGCTGGTACGCCCCGCCGGCCGGCTCGAACAGGTTGAAGTAAAACGTCGTGTGGACGTCGGGGATGATCGCGGCGTCGGCGAACTTGACCAGGAAGTAGTAGATCAGATTCTCGCCCATGTAGTCGACGCGCTGGGTGAAGCCGTCGT
>JANXOP010000437.1 GCA_025357755.1 Kofleriaceae bacterium
GCGGGGTCAGCGCATCGCGGCGGACCTGCTCCGGCGACATGTAGGGGAACGAGCCGGTTGGCGCCGACTGGTGCGATTCGTCCCCGGTCCCCTCGCCGACCACCGCGATGCCGAAGTCGACGATCTTGACGTCGCCATCGCGCGACAGCATCACGTTGCGAGGCGAGAGGTCGCGATGGATCACGCCTTCGCCTTTGCGATGCGCGTAGTCGAGTCCATCGAGGATGCGCGCCGTGATCCAAGCCGCGACCGCGGGCTCCATCTGGGCCTCGCGGCGCGCCATGATCTCGGTGAGCCGATACAGGGTCGGCCCATCGATGTAATCCATCGCGATGAAGTACGTGTCGTCGACGACCCCGAGCTCGTAGACCGGCACGATGTTGCCATGTGCGAGCGAGACGAGCGTCTTGGCCTCGGCCACGAACAGGTCGACGAAGTGCCGCTGGCCCGAGAGCCTCGGCAAGATCTGCTTGATCACCACGAAGCGCTCGAATCCACCCGGGCCGATGAGCTTGGCCAGGTAGATCTCCGCCATGCCGCCGGTGGCCAGCTTCTCGGTCAGGTAGTACTTGCCGAACGTCGTCGGCAACTCCGGCATCGCAGCGAGAGTATCATGTGCTCGGTGATGACTCGGGTGCTCGCGCTTGTCGGGCTCGCTGCGTGCAGCGCTCCGGCGGCACGCGTCGCGTTGGCGCCGCTCGATCTCGGGGCGTGTGGCAAGCCGCTCGTGAACACGATCGTGCGCGTGATCGCCTATACGCCAACCGGTGACATTCGCCGGACCGATCCAGTGATCAGCGATTTCCCAGCGACGACCGAGCAGCTCGGTGTCGAAGTGGTCAGCGGTGGCGTCGTGGTCTCGACCGGCAAGACCGCACCGCTCGCGTACAACGACCTCGCGAACGGTACGCAGATTCCGATCGCGATGGTCCCGCTCGATGGCTTCTGCCCGGTCTCGCCGATGACCGTCGCGCGGATCGAGCCGCTGGTCGCGCATGCGGGGCAGGGCGTCCTCGTGCTCGGTGGCGAGCCCGTCGATGGCACCGGCGTTTCGCCGCCGTCCGCGGAGTTCTACGATCCGGCGACCGCACGGTTCACCGCCGTCGTCCTACCGACCGCCCTGCAGGACGGCAACTCGCTGGTCGGCGCGGCGACGGCCGAGCTCGCGGATGGGCGCGTCGCCGTGTCGAGCGGGCAGGCGCTCACCGTATTCGATCCGGGCGCGATGACGTTCTCTCAACCGGTGTTCGTCGAGGCGCGGAGCGAGCATGCCGCCTTCGGCCTCGATGGATCTCACATCCTCGTCACCGGCGGGTGTCAGAGCAACGGCGGCTCGACGTGTGGCATGGGCTCGACCGTGCGGCGTTCGACGGTCGAGTATCAGCTCGATGCCTCGGGCCACACGCTCGGCGATGGCGTCGCCAAGCCGGCACTGCCCGCGACGAGCGTGCGGTTCGGCGGTCGCCTGTTCGATGTCGGCATCACGTCCGATGGCAATCGCCGGCTCGTGCTCGCGGGCGCCACCTCGGATCCCTCGACCGCCGATCAGCTTCCCATCTCCGAGGCCGATACCGGCGCCGCCACCACCACCGTCGCACACCTGTTCTCGCAGGTCACCGAGCTCGATGGTGGCGCGCTGCTCACCGCGTTCGATCCCGATGGCACCGCGCTCCCCACGAGCGTCGCTTCGATCGTGCCGCCCGAAGGGGGCGACGGGCTCGATATCGCGCTGCCGCCAGCGATCACCGGCGCGCGCTTGATCACGCTCGAGGATGGCACCGCCGTCGCGATCGGTGGCGATGCCGGGTTCTCGCGCTACACGCCGACGACGAACACCTGGGTCCAGCTCGCGCCACCGGCCGATCAAGTCGCGAACTGGCCCGGCGCGGTCACGGCTCCGTCGCTGATTCGCCTGCGAGATGGCACCGTGCTCGTGCTCGGGGGCGGCGCCTCGGCCTGGTTGTATCGGCCATCGCTCGATGGCCCGACCTCGGGTCACGTCACGGCCTTCCCCGATGGCACGGGCGCCGTGATCACCACACCCGCGCCGGCGACCGCGACGCGCGTCGCACGCAGCCTCGCGCTGACCGCGACCGATGATTCGCTGACCGCGCGTGCGCTCGTCGGAGGGCCGCGGCTCGCGACCGGAACGCTGTCGACCTCGGTCGTGCTCGCGAGCGGCGGGGTGGCGTTGATCGCGCAGCAGACAGGTCCCGCGCGTGCGCTCGTCGCGCGCTTGGTCCCCGGCGAGCCCGCGCGAATCGAGCGTCACGATGGAGCGAAGGTCACGGTGCTGTGTACCGGTCAGATGGTGTCGAGCTCTGACCTCGGTCAGGCCCTCGCGATCACGGTCACCGACGCCACGGTCACGGCCTCGGTCGGCTCCACCGCTCGGGTCAGTTGCGGTCGGGCGAATGACCCGGTCGCCCCGGAAGCCGGCGCCTGGGGCATCGCGGCCATAGCGAACGGCAGCCTCACGGTCGAGACGATCGACGTGACCAGGTGATACCGTCGCGGCGATGTCGCGCGGGGCTGCTCGCTTGGCGCTCGCTGCGCTCGCATTAGCGATCGGGCACGGCCACGCGCATGCGTACGAGTTCTGGCTGCGCGCGCAGACCTTTGGTCAGGCGTATCAGCTGCGCGACTACCAGCTCGTCGGTCCCGATCTGTTCCTCGGCCGGCGCCGGATCACGCAGACGCTCGCGCTGCGGATCACGGATGTCGGCGATCTCGCGCTCGCGCGTCGGCTCGCGCGGCTGCCGGAGCGCGGGCTGCGGATCTCGTTGCAGACGTATCTCCGGGTCGATCACGATTTCGGCGACTACACGACCGGCTCGATCACGCTCGCCGGGCCACTGCGACGCGACGCGATCGATGTGATTCCAGAGCTCGCCGATTCGGTCGCCGGCCTCGACCTCATGTACGGGTACCTCCAGCTCGATGGCCTGGCCGACGATCGGCTCGTGCTCCAGATCGGGCGCGTGCTCGTCGACGATGGCTGGGGCTCGACCGCGCTCGATGGTGTGAACGCGCGCTATGCGCTCCCCGAGGCGGCCCTGCCGGTCGCGGTCGGTGCGAGCGCCGGGTATCGCGTGCGCGCGAGCTCGCCGCTCGGCGTGACCTCGTACGAGCTCGACGGCACCTCCGGTGCGGGGTGCCAGGAATATGTCGAAGGTCCGACGCCAGGTACGGGCGCCTGGCAGCTGATCGATCGCAATCGCGCGGTCGGGACCTCGAAGTTGACGAGCGACTACGAGTACTGCCCGCAGCGCGATGTCAGCCAGCCGACGGTCGGCGTCACGCTCGCGACCACGCACACCAAGCACTTCGGCGCCGAGGTTGGCTACCGCCGCACGTGGTCCGACACCGTCGGCTTGATCGGCACTGTCGATCGCCTCGACTATCCGGACAAGGGGCTGTATCCGAACGACTACGGCCAGGCCCCGAGCACCGGCACCGACGAGGAACGGCTGTATGCCCGCGGGCATGCGGACTTCAAGGCAGGCAGCCTCGCGATCGAGCCGTACGCCGATGCGCGCTACTCGCTGCTCCATGCGGTCGTCGATCGCGCGGATGCTGGGGTCCGCTTACGCAGCGGTGATCACACGCTGGAGCCCTCGATCGAATACTTCTTTCCGACCTTCGACGGCGATTCGATCTTCAATGCCTTCTCGATCGAGCCCACCACGGACCTCCGGCTCGGTTATCGCTACGGCGCGCGAGGCCCGTGGCGTGCGACCGCCGATGCGTGGCTGCGCCGCTACGCGCACGAGAATACGACGGGCTCGTTCGCCGGCGGCGGCGAAGCCGGCATCCAGCGCGTGCTCGGCAATGGCTGGCGCGGCGGCATCGACCTCCTCGGTGACACCGGCTACGGCGGTCAACGGATCGGCGGCACGGCCGAGGCGATGTTCCGCCCGACCCAGTTGTTCTGGCTGCGCGGTCGCGTGATCGTGCTCGATATCAAGGAGGACGCGTCCTCGACGGTGCTCGCGGCTTCGTACGTCACGACCTCGGCGCAAGTGTCGACCACCTGGCGGGTCGCCGACTCGGTCGCCTTTCACGTGATCGGCGAGACCGATCGCGATGCGATCCATGCCCTGCAAACCCGGGTGATCGGGGTGTTCGATCTCGCGTTCGCACCGGAGCCCTGACGATGAAGGCTCGGATCGTCCTCCTGCTCTTGTGCATGGCCTCGGTGATCGGGCTGGCGCAACCAGTCCTGTCCGACGACGGCGCCCAGGATTGGTCTCCCGTCGTCTATCCGTTGCAGCGCTTGCCGCTGATCTTCTCGCACCAGAAGCACCTCGCGCGCGGGGTCGACTGTGCCGCGTGTCATCCGAGCGCGACGTCGTCGCAATCGGCGGTCGACAACCTGTTGCCGACCGAGGTCCAGTGCCGCGCGTGCCACGCGATCGATCGAGCCGATCCGACGAAGGCCGCCACGCCGACCGCCGCGTGCACTGCATGTCATCCCGGTTGGACGCCCAACAAGGTCGTCCAGCAGACCTACCTCACACCGCCGCCGCTCAAGTTCGCGCACGCGCGGCACCAGCAACTCGCGTGCGAGACCTGCCACACGGGCATCCGCGGCGTCGATCTCGCGACGACGTTGCAGCTGCCGACGATGAGCTCGTGCTTGAGCTGCCACAAGAGCGGCGATGAAGAGCGCCACTGCACCGATTGCCACCTGGCGAAGCTCGGTGGCTTGATGCAGACCCAGTTCGAGCACGGTCAGCTCGTGCCCGGGCGCGATGGCCTCGGTGATCAACACGGCCCCGGCTTCACCAACAACCACACGCAAGAAGCACGACAGGCCGGCTCGACGTGCAACGCGTGTCACGATCGATCGGAGTGCGTCGAGTGCCATCAAGGCGTCGTCAAACCGACGGATTTCCATCCGGCGAACTACGTCGTGCTCCACGTCGTCGATGCAAAGCGCGGCAAGGACTGCTCGGCATGTCACCGCGCCGAATCCTTCTGCGTCGCGTGTCACGAGCGCTCCGGTGTGGGGACGCGCGCCGCGAGCCAGTTCAACGCGTTCGATCCGAGCCAGCGCTTTCATCCGGTCGGCTGGTCGTCGCAGACCAGTGGCGGACCGAACTTCCACGCGCAGGAAGCGCGTCGCAACATCACGGCGTGTACGTCGTGTCATCGCGAAGAAGACTGCCTGACGTGTCACAGCGCGCAGGGTACGGCGATGCACGCCTCTCCTCATCCGGTGGGGTGGCGCGGCAGCTCGCGATGTCGCGCACTCGATCGCGGCAATCGCCGGATGTGTCTGCGCTGTCACGTGACTCGAGACGAGCTCGGTTGCGACTGGTCGAAAGCTTCGTCGCGTTGACCGAGAAAGCGCAGCAAGGGCTCGCCGATCGCGTTACGCGCCAGGGAATTCGATCCGACCCGTACGCGTGTTCACGGCAATGCGAGAATTGCGGGACAGCACGTCGATCGCCTCGGTATCGCCGACGAGCAGCGCCTCGTCGAGGAGCCACGCGAACACGGCATGCGCGAGCGCGTATTCTTTGCGCGTGTTCCACAACCACGAGGCCATGCTGTTGCCCATCTTGTAGGCGTGAGGGAACGCGAGCCGACGCAGGTCCCCACCGCCAGACTGCACGGCTGCATCGTACTGACCGCGCAGCGCCATCCACTCGCGCCACTCGTCGATCGAGGCGCGATACGCCCCGTCGTGACGGCGGTCCTCCCAGCGCGAGAACCCGGACTCGAGGGCATCGAGCCGACCGTGCCGGAGGCGGCGCGCCAGCCCGTCCCCGACCGCACCGCGACTCGCGGGTGCACCGAGCTTCGCCGCATCGGCGAGATCACCCAGCTCGTCGGTCACGGCCTTCGCGACTTCGCGCAACGCGCGGTCCGCTGCACCGATCGGGCAATCGAGCTCGAGCGCGCGCTTCGAGATCCAGACGCGCGTCGCAGGGTCCGCGAGGGCCGCATCCCAGGCGGCGGTGGTCTCGGCGAGCGTCGCGACCGAGGTCCCCGCCTGCGCGAGCGTGACGTGCGCGGCGACCGCGCGTGGCAACGGCGCACCTTCCGGCGCGACGGCGATCGTGCCGACCGCCTCGACCATCGGCTCCGTGGACATGCCGACGGGCGGGGTCAGGTACGCGAACGTCGCGCGCCGATACGGGGCGATGATCCAGCGGGCGAGCAACGCACGTGCGCCAGAGGCGCCGGTCCGGTGCGCGGCGACGCCCTCGAGGAAATACGTCAACGACGTCGCGGGAAACCGCGCGGCTCGCGCATCGGCGGCGAGCTCGTGCCACGCACCTCGCTCGGCGGCATCGACCGCGAGCCACTCACCCGCGAGCTCGCGCACCGGGGGATGAACCTCGACGAGATCGAGCGTCGAGCGCATCAACAACCGCGCGGTCTCGGCATCGCCGCGACCCGCGGCGATCAACGCAGTGACGACGACCTCGGCATCGCCGAGCGGCTTACGCGTGTCTCGGCGCGCGATCAGCCAGGCTTCATCGGTCGGGTTCGGACGATGTGAATACGCCCACGCGCCACAGACGAGGCCGTAGGCATCGCTGTCCTCCATGCTCGCGAAGTGGCCGACCCAGTACGCGGTCTTCACGGCGCCGAGCGGCACGAGCACGTGACGCACGACCAGGTGCTGCGCGATCGGCACCGCGAGCACCACGAGTACGGGTAGCGCGAGCCACCACAGGCCGTTGGCGAGTAACATCAGCCCCGCGAAGAGCAGCCCCGAGATAGCGATCGCGGTGATCGTTCCGGACAGCAGCGACCACGCGAGGTACCGCCACGTTCGATCCGCGCGTCTCGCATCGATCGCGTGGCGCCGGAGCCGGATCAACACGACGCCGAGGGGTAGGTACATCTAGGGTCTCCAGCCAAACGTGCGACGTGCACCGGCGTGGGTTTCGACGAGCGCGGCGGGCTCGGGCTCCGGCGCGGTCTCGACCGGCGCGGGCGAGTGCCGGGCCCAGACCTCGGCGACGAGCCGCTGGTATGGATCGCGCAGCGCGGCGACGGCCGCACGCACGGCCTCCGCGGTCCGCTCGCGCGGTCCGAGCGGCGTGGCGTAGGACTTCACCGCAGCAAAGCCGAGCTCGAGCATGCCGAGCAGCTTCTGCGCTTCACGTTCGATTTCGATCCGGCTCGTATCGACCGAGAGGCCGAGCACGAAGAAGGGATTTTCGGAGAGCGTCATCCTAGTTCCGCGCTCCCCGCGCTCACCGAACACCCGAATCGAAGCCGCGCTTACGAGCCTCGGAATCTTCGGGCAGCAGCGTCCACAGATCCTTGACGATCTTGCGCAGCGACTCGGTGTCGCCCTTGTCGACGGCCTTCTTGCCCTCGACCACGAGCTTCTGCGCGCGCGGGAGATCCGTGGTGCGCGAGACCTCCGAGGCGGCATCGTCGAAGTACCACTCCCAAGCTTCGGCGGTGCGGTTGAACGCGGCCGAGGACAGCCGGCGCGCGAGCCGCATCTGGCGCTCGAGCTCGGCCGCATCTTTTTCGCCACGCGCCTTCTCCATCGCGGCGAGGACTTCCTGGAGCAGCGCGCGCTCGGCATCGCTGCCGTGCAAGCCGACCGTGGAGGTCGCGCCGATCGCGAGCGAGCGAGCTTCGCTATCGAGCTCGGGCCACTTTCGCGCGAGGTGGGCAGCGGCCATGGTGCCGTCGACGTCGAGCAGCGCGCGCCGAGCTCGCTGGGCGGCATCCGCATCACCACCGTGCGCGGCATCGATATCGCGCTCGGCCTCGGACAAGCGAGCCTCGAGATGATCGAGCTTCTCGATCACGTGCGTGAGGCCGTTGCGAAAGGCATCGGTGCGGAGATCCATCAGTTGGCGCCGGAGATCGCCGATCGCGCTGTCGAGCGATTCGGGCGACGCATCGGGCACCAGGAGATGTGCGACGTGTTCGAATACCTGGTCGATCACGGGCACGAGCGCGCGCGCCGAGAGCCGACCGCCGCGATCGAGCTCGATCGTGACCTCGACCGCGCTTCCGGTGGGCACCGTGTCGCGCACCCCATCGCCGCCGATATCGAGCGTGCCGACCAGCCGGCACAGGTGCGCCTGGTCCATCTCGCCTTGCACGATCGGGATCCGCAGCACGCTCTCCTTCGAGCCGCGCGCGACGGTCTCGACCGTGTGGTGCGTGAACGTGCGGCGAGCCGGCAGGGGAGCGCCACGCTCGAGATAGACCTGGACATGGCCATTCGCGAGCGCGACGCCGAGCGTGCGCGACAGCGGCGGATCTCCGATCGTGAGGCCCTGGACGATCGTGATCGCGGGCGGCGAGACCGCGACGCGCTCCCCCTGCTGCGTGGTCGCGACGAGCTCGAACGTGCAAGCGCGACGTGCGAGCAACGTCACCGACATGATGAACGTGCCATCCGCCGCGATCGGCGCCTCGGGCGAGCTCCAACCGCCATCGTTGCGCACGAGCTTGATCTTGGCGGGGGCACCCTCGCCGATGAACTTGCCGACGACATGGGGCGTGAGATCCGACGACACCGCCGGGTATTGCATCCACACCTGACGACCGGTGATCGGTGCCTGGCTCGCCGCTCGCCCATCGAGCGACGCGGTCGCCGCGTAGAGCGCCGCGCCCTGAGCGACGAGCGTCATCGGATCGTGGCCCTCGGCGATCGTGGCTTCGAGCTTCGCGGCCACCCGCTGGCGCACGATCGGCATCACGGTCGGGCCACCGACGAGCACGACCTTCGCGAGCTTGCCGGGGCCAAGGCCATTGCCCTGCATCAGGCGCACGCAGACCTCGAGCGCGCGATCGACGAGCGGCGTGCACAGCCGTTCGACGGTCGCGCGCGTGAGCTCGAGATCGACCTCGACTTCCTGACCATCGATCACGAGCGGCTGGGCAAGCGTGACCTGGGCACGATCACCGCGAGAGAGCTCGATCTTCGCGTCTTCCGCCGCGAGGCGCAGCGATCGCAACGCACTCGTGTGATCGGGATTGTTACGGCTCGGCACCACCGCGAGCTGCGAGGCGAGGTGCTCGGTGATCATCCAGTCGAAATCGCGACCACCGAGGAAGTTGTCGCCATCGTGACCGACCACGCGGAGCAGGCCGTCCCGGGTCTCGAGCAGCGAGGCGTCGAACGTGCCGCCGCCGAGGTCGAAGACCAGCCAGGTGCCACCGCCATCGTCCTCGGCGCGCCAGCCGGCGGCGAGAGCCGAGGCGATCGGCTCCTGCAACAATTCGACGCGGGCGAACCCGGCGAGTCGCGCGGCCTCCGACGTCGCCGCGCTCTGGGGCAGCTCGAACAGGGCAGGTACCGAGATCACCGCTCGCTCGACCGCGATCCCGAGCTGGTCCTGGATGTCCTGGCGAAGCGCTTTCAGGACCTCGGCCGAGAGCTCCTCGGGCTTGAGCTGCTTGCCAGCGGCCGGAAAATCGATGGCCTTACCCGTTCCCATCAGCCGCTTGAATTCGGCTGCGGTATTCGCAGGGTCTTGCTCGATAAAACGGCGCGCACGGGTCCCGACCGTGATCCGGCCCTGTTTATCGACGCGGACCACCGACGGCGTGACCGTGGCGCCTTGGGCGTTGCGAACGACCGACACGTGTTCACCGTCGAACACGGCGGCAGCCGAGTTGGTGGTCCCCAGATCGATACCGACGTAGAGCGGCGATTCGGCCATTGCTGACCGAACTTTAGCAGCTAACGCTGGCGGTAGACGATGAACCCGCGGGTCGGGTCGTAGGGCGAAACTGCGACGGTGACGCGATCGCCGAGCACCACACGAATGCGGTGACGACGGACTTTACCGGCGAGCTTCGCCAGCACCTCGTGGCCGTTGTCGAGCTTGACCCGAAAGTTACCGCCTTTCGCGATCAAGATGACCTCGCCGTCGAGATGGACTAGCTCTTCCTTAGACAAATGTGACCTCTCAGGGGGCCTTGGTTAGCATCAACGGGGCGCCGGGAAAAGCACTTGAGCCGCTTAGGTGATCTACTGTTAGCCCGTGGATCGCCAGCCGCCTCGCGCAACCAGCGACGAGATCGACCTCTATATCCGGACTTATTACTCGCTGCTCCGGGCCAGCGGGGACGTCCGCGTGCGCGCGTTCGAGGAGTCGCACCTCTATTCGCGCTCCAGCCTGCACCTCGGTGCCGAGGAGCCGGAGCCAGATCTCGCGGCCTTCGCCTACTCGGCGGGGCGCCTTCCGGATTGCATGCCGAAGGTCCGCCGGATCGTCCTGGGCCAGTCGCTGGCGCAGTTTGTCGAGGCCGGATACCCGATCGAATCGTGGCAGGTCGTCCGGACTCGCGGTCGCCGGCGGCCGCTCCGCTGGGATGGCGGTCAGACCCTCGCGGTGTTCATCGCGTCGGGCTCCGATATCGACGATCTCGTCCCGATCCTGACCGCGTATCAGATCGAGTGGAACAAGCTCCGCGATCGCCTGCTGATGAATCGCACGAACGACGTGACCGATGACGTCGGGCTCGAGGGCGCGCTCGGTACCGATGCGGCGGGCGTGGCGCGGTTGCGCGGCGCGCTCGGGCCGAGCTCGAACACGATCCTGACCGACATGATCGAGCACGACTGCGATCTGTTCCTGCGCTTGCTCGATGGCTCGCAGCGCGAGTACCAGAAGCAGGCGTTGCGCTGGTACCAGGCGATCGCTCCGGCGATCCCGCCGAACCGGCCGATCTACTTCGTCTCCTCGAACAGCCACGCGTTGCCGAACATGCTCGGCGGCTACGCGATCGCGCACCGCGCGGCGATCGTCGAGTTCCTGCGGCGTCGCAACTTCGAGGACCTCGCGCCGCGCTACGACGAAGCGATCGCGGCGAGCGATGATTCGCTCGCGACGAACATCCTGTACTTCGCGCTGCGCGCATTTCTCCACGAGGCCGGCGACACGAGCCGGATGGATGCGGTCCAGGACTGGGACGCCGAGTCCGGCCTGCGCGCGATGATGTCGCCCGGCAAGATCGATGTCGACGCGCAGGTCATCGAGCTCGGCAAGCTGCGCCCCGATCGCCTCGATCCGCGCGTGCGCGTGCCCGGCATCGAGAACATCGTGAAGAGCGATGCAGTGATCATCAATATCGACTATCCGCTCGGGATGGCGGCGTTTCATCACCTGTCGTCGGTCGCGCTCGGGGTCGACGAGCTGCGCGGGATCTACATCATGGGCAAGGCCGCGACGCTGAACGGCCGCGTCGGCGATGTCATGATCTCGAAGGTCATCCATGACGAGCACTCTTCGAATACCTACCTGTTCCACAACGCGCTCACAGCCGCCGATGTCCAGCCGTTCATGCGCCACGGCACCGTGCTCGACAATCAGAAGGCGCTGACCGTGCGTTCGGCGTTCTTGCAGAACCGCGAGTACATGGACGTGTTCTATCGCGAGGGCTACACCGTGATGGAGATGGAAGCGGGTCCATACCTCTCGGCGGCGTACGAGATCACGGAGCCGAAGCGCCACCCGAACAACGAGATCGTGTCGCTCGTCGATCGGACCTCGCGTGACCTCGAGCTCGGGGTCATCCACTACGCCTCGGACACGCCGTACTCGCGGCGCCAGAGCCTGTTGTCGAAGTCGCTGTCGTACTTCGGCATGGAGAGTACGTATGGTTGCGCGATCGCGATCACGCGGCGGATCCTGACGAACGAGCTCGCGAGGCTGCGGTGATCGAGAAGGCCGAGGTCGTCTGCATCGGTGCGGGCGTCTCCGGCCTCGGCTTCGCGAACGCCTGGCGCGAGCGCCATCCCACCGATCGCGTGGTCGTCCTCGAGCGCGAATCCGAGCCCGGCGGCTACTGCCGCACCGTCGAACAAGACGGCTTCGTGTGGGACTACTCCGGCCACTTCTTTCACTTCAAGCATCCCGAGATCGAGCAGTGGCTGCGCGATCGCATGCCGGGCGAAGACCTCCGTACGGTCGAGCGCATCGCGCGGATCCGGTTCGCCGATCGCGATATCGATTTCCCATTCCAGAAGCACATCCACCAGCTGCCAATCGCGGACTTTCTCGAGTGCTTGACCGAGCTGTACTTCCGACCGCAGAGCGCCGAGCCACCGCGCTCGTTCGGCGAGATGCTCGTCCAGCGGCTCGGCAAGGGGATCACCGAGAAGTTTCTGCGCCCGTACAACGAGAAGCTCTATGCGACACCGCTCGACACGCTCGATGTCGACGCGATGGGCCGATTCTTCCCGCACGCGGACCTCGCCGACATCATCGCGAACATGCGACCGAACGCGAGCTCGCACGGCTACAACGCGACGTTCACGTATCCCGCCGGCGGCGCGATTCGTTACATCCACGCGCTCATGCGCGACCTCCCGGCAGGCACGGTCGCGTGCGACGAGCCGGTGCTCTCGATCGATCTAGACGCGCGGACCGTGACGACCCCGAAACGCGTGATCGAGTACAAGCGGATCGTCAGCTCGGCGCCGCTGTCCACGCTCGCGAAGCTATGCAAGGTCGAGCACGACAGCGACGTGTTCACGTCGAACCGCGTGCTCGTGTTCAACCTCGGGTTCGATGCGAAGGGCCGCACCGATACGCACTGGATGTACTTCCCGGATCCCGCCGACGTGTTCTATCGCGTCGGTTGGTACGACAACATTATGGGCGGCGGCCGGATGAGCCTCTACGTCGAGGTCGGGGCGCCGAGTCGCTCGAGGTTCGAGGTCGATGCGCTACGCGAGCGCGTGCTCGCAGACCTCCGCCGCCAGGGTATCGTCACGACCCAGCGTCTGGTCTCGCATCACCACGTCGTCCTGGATCCTGCGTACGTGCACATCACCAAGGCCTCGCTCGTCGAGACCGCACGGCTGCGCGGCCTGCTCGCGCGACGCGACGTCTACTCGGTCGGTCGCTACGGCGGCTGGACCTACTGCTCGATCGAGGACAACCTGCTCGAGACCCGCGCGCTCGCGGCCGCTATCTAGCCGGAATGCGAATGACGACGAACCCCTTCGCGGTACGCGCGAGCACGTCGATGACTTCGCCGTTGCTCGCCGCCATCGCCGCTTCGTGCATGCCCGGCCAGTCGTGGAGATCCAGCGGTTCGGCGAGCTCGGGCAGGGCGTAGAACGTGGGGGCCGCGTCCTCGCGCCAGACGCCGACCACGCGCGCGTGCGAGGTGACAGCGACCAGCTTGTTGCCGAGCGTCGTCACCGTCGAGAGCGCAGGTGCGCCGGTAGGTAGCGCCACGTCGCGGCAATCGTCCTGACAGATCGCGAGCTTGCGCTCGCTGCGGAACAGCGCCGCATCGTTCGTACAGCCGAGCAGCGTGTAACCGAGCTTCGTGCGTTGTACGACCGGCTGGGTCCCACCGAACGCGACCACCTCGGTGCCGGTCGAGAACCAAGCGCGGTCGTTCGTGAGGCACGCCGGGCCCATCATCGCGCCGAGCTCGACTGTCGCCTCGTCGACACCGCCGTTCATCGTCTTCAAGATCCGACCGTGCGCGAGCTTGCCGTCGCGCCAGAGCAACGCGGCCCGACCGTCGACATCGACCGCGGCTTGCAGCTCGCTGCTCGGCGTCGCCGGTTCGACCGTTGCCACGAGCTGGTTCGGCGTGTCTGCGCTCTGCAGCGCGACCTTCGCGATCACGAACTGCTTGGCATTCGCGACGATCACGTCACCGTGCTCGCGCGTTCCGATGACCGCTGCGATCCTCGGGTTGGCGAGCACGAACCCTGCGTCCCCCATCATCACGCCGTTGTGGTCGAGGCCACCGATCTCCACCTTGGTGCCATCGAGCCCCGCGCCCCATGTCGCATCCGGTGCGCTGTGAACCACTCCATTGGACTGCGTGACGACGGGCGTGGTCCCGGTGCGCAACGAGATCTGGTAGTTCTGACGGCTCGCGACCGCGGTCAGGATGAAGCCGTGAGCCGACGGCATCGCTCTCTCGCCCAGCTCGGTGAACTGCTTCGTGCCATCGCTGAGCGGTACGAGCTTGGCGGCGACCAGCGTGGGACCGCCCTGGACGACCACCGGCAGCTTCACGATCGCGCGGAGCGCCGCGTGAGCGGCATCGAGCTCGTCGAGCGCGGCCGGCAGCGGATCGTCGGCGCGAATCGGGCGCGCGACGTGCGTCGCGAACGCGCCGGCAGCCCTGGTCGCCGCGTGATCGATCGTCGCCCACGCTTGTTCGACCGCCGCGAGGCCGGTGTCGTCGGCCTCGCCACGATTGAGCTTCGCCATCAGCGCTGCACATCCAGCGCGGTCCCACGGATCCGGCGTGAGCTCGCGGATCGCGAGCGCCTCGCTGGTCTTCCGCGACGCCGGGCTCGGTCCGAGCAGGCAGGCGCGCGCCGCGGTCCACTTGGTCTCCCATGCGACGACCTCGGCCTGTGCGGCCTTGGCGGTTTGCGAAGGCGAGTAGATCTTGAAGAACCAAAATCCGGCGCCGCCGGCGATCGCGGCGATGGCAGCGAGGATCAAGATCGTACGAGACCGCTCGCTGCTCATGGTGCTTCTATAACACTCGTGCGGTATCTAGCGGGGATGGACCTCGCCCGGGATGCATACGTCGATGGCAGCTGGCTCGCCGCGAGCAAGCGCTTCGCGGTCAACGATCCGTTCGATGGCGAGCTCGTCGCAGAGGTCGCGGATTGCGACGTCGCCACCGTCGAGCGTGCGATCGCCGCCGCCGGCACGGCGTTCCTCGCATGGCGCAAGCAACCGGCTCCCGAGCGTGGCCAGCTCCTCGCGAAGGTCGCGGTGCTGATGGCGCGCGATGAAGCGCGGCTCGCCGAGATTTGCACGCGCGAGAATGGCAAGGCGCTCAAGGAATCGCTCGCCGAGGTTAGATACGCGGCGAGCTTCATCCACTGGTTCGCGGGCGAGGCCGAGCGGATCTATGGCGAGACTGTCCCGTCGAGCCGCGGCGACGGCCGCATCACCGTGCTGCGCGAACCGGTCGGTCCGTGCGCGCTGATCACGCCGTGGAACTTTCCGTACGCGATGCTCACGCGCAAGCTCGGCGCTGCCCTCGCGGTGGGCTGCACGGTCGTGTGCAAGCCTGCCTCGCAGACCCCGCTCTCGGCGCTCGCTCTCGCACAGCTCTGCCATGAAGCGGGCATCCCGACGGGCGTGGTCAACGTCGTGACCGGGACCGAGCACCAGCGTATCGGTCAGCAGTTCTTCGCGAGCAAGACCATCCGCAAGGTCAGCTTCACCGGCTCGACCCGGGTCGGCCAGGACCTGATGCGCCAGGCCGCCGAGGACGTGAAGCGGCTCTCGCTCGAGCTCGGCGGCAACGCGCCGTTTGTCGTCCTCGAAGATGCGGATGTCGATGCCGCGGTTGCCGGCGCGCTCGTCGCGAAGTTCCGTAATTCGGGCCAGAGCTGCGTCGCCGCGAATCGCTTCATCCTGGAGGCGCCGATCGCCGAGGCGTTCACGCAGAAGTTCGTCGCTGCGACCGCGAAGCTCGTGGTCGGACGCGGGCTCGATCCTGCGACCGATATCGGTCCCGTGATCGACGACAAGGCAGTCGCGAAGATCCGCCAGCTCGTCGAGGACGCGCTCGCAAAGGGCGCACGGCTCCTCCAGGGCGCGGTGCCCGCGTCGCGCGCGATCGCGCCGATCGTGATCGCGGGCGTCACGCGCGACATGGCGATCTGGCACGAGGAAGTGTTCGGTCCGGTCGCGACCCTCCGGATCGCGAAAGATCAGGCCGAAGCGCTCGAGATGGCGAACGATACCGATGCCGGGCTCGTCGCGTACGTCTACACGAGCAATGGCACGAACCAGGTGCGCGCGGCCGAAGCGCTGCAAGCCGGCATGGTCGGTGTCAACGAAGGGCTCGTGTCGACAGCGCAGGCACCGTTCGGCGGCGTCAAGCAATCCGGCCTCGGCCGCGAAGGCTCGCGCCACGGCATGGACGATTACTCGAACTACAAGTACGTCGCGACGAAGCTAGTGTAGCGCGCCGTGCGCTTTGCAACTCGAAGTCAGCGTGTCGACGAGATAGTCGCGGAACAGAGCGACGCGGCGGGGCAGGTGACGCGAGGCATGCGTGAGCACGTGCATCGGCGATTCGGTCGTGTACTCCGGTAACACGCGCTCCAGTTGACCGCTCGCGACGAGCGGTTCGGCGAAGAACGTCGGCAACAACGCGATGCCGATACCCGCAACCGTCGCGTCGACGACGATCTGCTGGTGATCCGCAACGAGCCGGCCGCGGATATCGACGTGGACCTCTCCCGAGGGTCCCGCGAGGTTCCACCGCCCTTCGCCGGCGATCGCGCGCTGCACGATGCCCTCGTGCGTGGCGAGCTCCGCGACCGTTTTCGGTGCGCCTCGCTCGGCGAGGTAGCGCGGTGCCGCGTAGAGCTGGTTCACCGAGTTGCCGAGCCGGCGCGCGACGAGCGACGAATCTGGAAGCTTGCCGAACGTGATCGCTAGATCGGCGACATCGCCGACGAGCTCGCCGCCGCTCGTAGTGAATGTGAGCTCGAGCCGGATCCGCGGATAGAGGACCTGAAACCCTGCGATCAACCCACCGAGCTTCGCGGCGAAATCGAGCGGCACCGCGATGCGGACCAGGCCATGGGTCTCGTGCGCTGCATCGAGCGCGAGCGCGTTCGCCTCCTCGAGCCCGGCCAGCGCATCCCGCGCCCGCTCGAAGTAGACCCGGCCGGCATCGGTCAGCGCGACCTTGCGCGTGGTCCGCTCGAGCAGCGTGATGCCTAGATCTTCCTCGAGCCTCTGAACGCTCCGGCTGACCGAAGATGTCGGAAGTCCTAGGCTTTCCGCGGCCCGCGTGAAGCCACCGCTCTCGACCACTCGAACGAACGTAGTAGCTCGATTCAGATCCATTGGTGCTCCAACGACAATAGCTTGTTGCTGGGGTGTGGACTAGTGCAATTCTGGCAACAGTCCACAGTGGCCTTCATGTCGAAGATTCCGGCCATCCTCCGCACGCTCCTCGGACTCGCGTTCGTCGTGTTCGGGCTCAACTACTTTCATCCGTTCCTGCCGGCGCCCGCGATGGCGCCCGAGGTGATGAAAGATGTGATGGCGTTGATGGTGCCCTTCATCGGGGCCAAGTACATGGGGCTCGTCAAGGCGATCGAGATCATCTCGGGCTTGCTCCTGATCTCCAACATGTTCGTGCCCCTCGCGCTCACGTTGCTCGCACCGATCCTCGTCGGCATCACGGTGTTCCATATCTCGCTCGAGCCGAGCGGGTTGCCGCTGCCGCTGGTCCTCGTCGCTCTCGAGATCGCGTGTGCTTATTTCTATCGCGACGCGTTCCGTCCGATGCTGCAGGCCAAGACGAGCCCGCACACGGCGCTCCCCGCGAAAGCCACCTCGGCTGATCGCGGTACAGTCGCTGCGTGATCCCTGGACCTCGGACCGATCGTGCTCCTCGCGACCCTGCTCATCCTCTTCGCGGCGCTCGCGTGGTCGTCGGCGTGGCGGGCGGCATCGCCGCCTACAAGGCCGCCGAGTTGGTGCGCCTCCTCGACAAGGCCGGGGCCACCGTCGACGTAGCGATGACGCCGCGCGCCCAGCACTTCATCACCGCGATGACGTTCCAGGCGCTGACCCGACGGCCGGTGTTTACCGATCTGTTCTCGCTCACCGACGAAGAAAAGATCGGCCACATCCAGCTCGCGGACGCCGCCGATCTCGTCGTGATCGCGCCGGCGACCGCCGACCTCTGCGCGCGCCTGGCAGCGGGCATGGCCGACGATGCGGTCACCTCGATCGCGCTCGCGACGCGCGCACCGGTGCTGCTCGCACCCTCGATGAACGTCAACATGTGGAATCACGTGCTGACCCAGCGCAACCTGACCACGCTGCGTGACGTCGCGAAGTATCAGATCGTGGCGCCGGGCGAGGGCTTCCTCGCGTGTGGTTGGACGGGGCCAGGCCGGCTCGCCGAGCCCGCCGAGATCGTCGAAGCGGCGGCGCACGTGCTGTCCGCGCAGGACCTCGCTGGGGTCAAGGTGGTCGTGACCGCGGGGCCCACGTACGAAGCGATCGATCCGGTGCGGTTCGTCGGCAATCGCAGCTCCGGCAAGATGGGCGCAGCGATCGCGGCGGCGGCGCAGCGCCGAGGCGCGGAGGTGCGGTTGATCTTCGGTCCGAGCGGCGTCGCCCCTCCGGTCGGAGTCGAGACCTCACACGTCGAGTCGGCTGCTCAACTGAGTTGGGCCTTGAACAATGCGGTCAAAGACGCCGATGTCGTCGTGATGACAGCCGCAGTCGCGGATTTCAGGCCGGCGAAGGTCGCCGATCAGAAGCTCAAGCGCGGGGCGCAGCAGACCATGACGATCGAGCTCGTCGCAAATCCCGATCTACTCGCGGGCCTGGGGAAGGCGCGCAAGGGCAAGCGGCCCTTCCTCGTCGGCTTCGCGGCGGAGACCAACGAGGTCATCGCGAACGCGAAAGCGAAGCTCGTGACGAAGGGCTGCGACCTCGTGGTCGCGAATGATGTCGCGGAGGTTGGCGCGGGCTTCGCGGTGGACACCAATCACGTCCAGCTCGTCGATGCGAATGGCGTGACCGATGTGCCGTCGGCCTCGAAGGCCGAGGTCGCGCATCGCATCCTCGACAAGATCGTGGAGATGCGTACGAAGCCCGCTATCACGCCGAAACCGAAGAAGCGTTAGTCGAGCGTGCCGTAGAACATCGCCGGCTTCGCGGAGATCCGGCCTTGTTCTTTCTCGAGCGGGGTCTCGGGGCGCGCTCCGCCGGTTTCGCCGCCGGCGTAGCCTTCCCACATCGTCTTGGGCGTCACCGGCGTCGGATGCTTCAGCGCCTGCTCGTAGATCACGTCGAGGTCCGCGATGCTCTCGGCGAACAGGCGTTGCGCGCTGTCGTAACAGTTGCGCGCGGCGCCTCCGGCCGCGATCGCTGCATCCTGGCTCTTCTTGTCGAGACAGTCTTCGCGATACATCTGGCGCTCGTGCTCCTCGGCGGTCGTCATCATCTGGATGCCCGAGGTCCAGGCCATATCCGATTTCTTGTAGAGCTCTCCGATCTTTTCGGTGCCGACACCAATCCTGCCGATCAGTGCATCGCGGGGGCTGGAGCCGTGACCCGCCGAGAGGGCTCCGTTGTGCTTCGCGCGGCGATCGACAGCTTGAC
>JANXOP010000075.1 GCA_025357755.1 Kofleriaceae bacterium
CGCGCGACTGCACGTGCGGCGGGATGGTCATCGTTCGCTGCGTCGTCGCACTCGACGCCGAGAACGGCTGCGTCGTCGCACTCGACGCCGAGAACGGATCGTAAGGATCGGGGGAACGACCGGCTACCGGCGGCGGCGCGACCGATAGCGGATGCGCGTTGGCAGGAGGCGGTGAGCTCGGCATCGGCGGCGGGCCAAACGAGGGCGACGAGCGACGCTCGCTCTTCGCGCCGGGGAGCTTGCGCCCCATCTTCTCGTGCGCGAGCTCGGCGACGCCGATGTCGTGATCGCGCGCGAGGAGGACAGCGCGCTCCATCGCGTTGCGCAGCTCGCGAATGTTGCCCGGCCAGGTGTGACGCTCGAGGAGCGCCATCGCGTCGGGCGAGATCCGCGGCGGCGGCGAGCGCGCGAGATCGCGGCACGCTTGCGCCACGAACGTCGCCGCGAGCGGTGCGATCTCGCCGATGCGTTCGCGAAGCGGAGGCACCACGACGGCGGCAGCGTTGAGGCGAAAGTAGAGATCGTGACGGAAGCGACCGCGCTCGACCTCGCGTTCGAGGTCGCGGTTTGTCGCCGCAACGAAGCGCACGTCGATCGGACGAGGGCGCGTCGCGCCGAGCCGGAGCACCTCGCTCTGATCGATGACGCGAAGGAGCTTCGCCTGCGCCGACAGCGGCATCTCCGCGAGCTCGTCGAGGAACACCGTGCCGCCGGATGCGAGCTCGAAGGCACCTTGGCGCGCGGTCGACGCGCCGGTGAACGAGCCCTTCTCGTGGCCGAACAATTCGCTCTCGATCAGCGTGCCTGCCACGGCACCACAATCGACGACGATGAACGGCTTGTCGGCACGCGGCGACAAGAGGTGCAGCGTGCGCGCGATCATGTCCTTGCCGGTGCCGGTCTCGCCTTCGATCAGAACCGTCGCATCGGTTGGCGCGATCTTCTCGACGAGCCCGAAGATCTCGCGCATCGCCGGCGACTTGCCGACCATGTCGCCGAGCGCCTCTTTCTCTGACGGGAGGATCTCGATGCGCTCTTCGAACGGCGTGAACTTGAGCTCGACCTCGCCCGCTTTGATCACCGAGCCGGCGCGCAGGTACGCCTCTTTGACCTCGGCGCTGTCGAGGAACGTGCCGTTCGTGCTCTTCATGTCGCGCACGAGGTAACCCTTCGCGTCGCGCACGATCTCGAAGTGGACGCGCGACACGGTCTCGTCGGCGAGGACGAGATCGTTCTCGGGCGCCTTGCCGACCCGGATGACGTCACCCGCGATCACGAACTCGGTGCCGCGCTGGGCACCCTTGATGACGACCAGCTTGCAGCGACGCAGGTTGACGGTCGCGGGTGTCGCCTCGCGACGGATCCTCGTGCCCGTCAAGTGCTCCATCGAGGCAAATCGTATCATGCGGTGGTCGACGAACTGGCGACCGCTTGTGAGTCCGTCGAGTTGTGTACGTACGAGAAACGGCTGTACGATTTGAGTCTGGTGTTGCGACCAACGTGGGGTCTCGCAGTCACCACCCTCGCGCTCGCGCTCGGTGGTGGAAGCGCTCTTGCGGACGGAAACGTCGCGCGTTCAGCCGCGGTCGCGTCGACCGACGCCCAGCCCGCGAAGCCGAGCGATGCGCCGCTGCCGTCGTGCCTCGATCAAACGATCGCGGGTGAGCTCGGCGAGACCCTCAAGCCGCGTGGCGTCCAGAAGAAGAACTTCCTCAAGCGCCACAAGCTCAACCTGGTGGTGCACGGTGGCATGTACGGCGGAGATCTGACGTCGTCGGCGTGGATCGCCGGTGGCTCGCTCGGCTACTTCTTCACCGAAGATTTCGGCATTCAGGCCGAATTCGACCTGACACCGCTGACCCTCGATCTCGACGCGCCGCTCAACCAGTTCTTCGGCGACAACCGCTTCAAGGCGGGCATGGCCTACATCGCGCTTGGCAATGCGGTGTGGGCGCCGATCCACGCGAAGCTCAAGCTCGGCGGCGGCATCGTACACACCGACATCATGTTCTTCGGCGGTGGCGGCCGGATGTTCCAGGACGCGGTCCAGGGCCTGTCGTTCGACGCGGGTGCAGCGATCGATTTCTTCGTCACCAGCTTCGCGACGATCCGGCTCGACACGCGCGACTTGATGGCGATCGAAGAGATCGCCGGCGAGACGCGGTTTACCCACAACATCATCGCAACAGCGGGTCTCTCGCTGTGGATTCCGACGGGCCTGTGAAGGCGCTCCTCGCTCTCCTCGTCCTGGTGCCCGCGCTCGCGCATGCGGAAGATGCGGCAAACCTCGACGATGCCGATGCGAAACCTGCGCAGACGGATCCGCCGGCGCGCAAGCCCGGAATCATCGAGCGCACCACTCAGATGTGCATCGATCAGGACATCGCCGATCGGCTCGCGGTGAAGCGCAAGCGCCGCGGCGCGGTCGACCGCTTGTTCATCAAACAGGGCCGCCACGAGATCAGCGTGAGCGGCGGCTACTACGACAGCGACTTGCTCTCGGGCACGTACATCCTCGGGGCGCAGTACACGTTTCACATGACCGACGAGACGGCGGTCGAGTTCGCGGGTTGGTACACGCACGCGAACGCCGACATCATCCGCGCGCTCGAGGACATGCGCGGCGTGTTGCTGACCGATACCTACGAGCCGCAGTACTTCGTCGAGTCGCTCCTGATGTGGAGCCCGGTGTACGGCAAGCTGCGACTTGGCGGCAGCATCATCCACTTCGACCTTCATGGCGACCTCGGGGTTGGCGTGATCGACTCGAAGACCAGCCGCGGAGCTGCTGGCATCGTCGGGTTCGGCATTAAACTATTCGCGGGTCAGGCTGTCGCATTCCGGATCGATGTGCGTAACCGGACCTTCCGGCAAGACCTGCTCGAGCAACGCTTCTTGGTGAACGACATCGCGGTCACGGCGGGACTGTCCGTGTTTTTGCCGTTCCACAACTGATCGCACGAAGTCTGGAGACTAGACGATGAAGGCCAGCAACTCTCGAGTCGCGTTGATCCTGCTCGCCTCTGCGGTGACGCTCGGTGGTTCGGTCGCGCTCGCTGCTCCGCATCGGAAGAAGCCGCCGAAGCAATCGCAGAAAGATAAGGACAAGGCCGCCGCCGACAAAGAGGCCGCGGACAAAGAAGCCGCCGACAAGGCCGCCGCGGACAAAGAAGCCGCCGACAAAGCTGCCGCTGGTTCCGCGACGACACCGGCGGCCGCGACCGGCTCCGGTTCGGCGAGCACCCCGACCGAGACCCAGACCAAGATCGAGCCCGCCGCCGAGGAGAAGGGGCCCGACGTGGATTCGCTGCGCCAGGAGTATCTGTCGCTGCGCGACGAGCTGTTCAAGTCGCGCGCGCGCGCGAACGCAGTCGCGAGCCAGCTGTACTCGACGCGGATCACGATCAAGTTCACGTGGCAATCCGGCCGCTACTACGGCGTCTCGAAGTCGAGCGTCCGGCTCGACGGCGCGACGGTGTACGAAGATGCGGGGGGCGCGATCGCCGGTGATGACGGTGTGCGGTTCGATGGCTACGTCGCACCGGGGCGCCACCTCGTGACGTTCCATGTCGAAGCGACCGGCAAGGACGATGACTCCTTCACCTCGACCACCGAGTCACAGATCGTCGTGAAGGCGGTCGCGCAAAAGGATCTCCAAGTCTCCGCGAAGGCGCACGACTCCGGCGACATCGCCTACGAGTGGAAGCGCAGCGAGCACGGCAACTACGGGCTGGGCATCGATGTCGCCGTGAAATCGGCGAAGCAGCCCGAGGGCGCCGATGCGCCGACGCCGAAGGGTAAGAAGTGAGGCTCGGCAGACTCGCGCTCGGCGCGCTCGGCGCGCTCGTGCTGGTCGCAGCGCCCGCGGTCGCAAAGGGCAACAGCGATCCCAAGCCGGCCGCGAAATCGGCCGACGCCGATGATCCGCTGGCGAAGTACTTCAGCGCGCTCGAGAGCATGAAGCTGATCGACGTCGAGTCCGGCACGCTCGAGACCCTCAAGCGCGAGCTCGGCACCGGCGAGAAGCTGCTCACCGATGGTGCGTTCACGAACGCAGCCGTCGCGCTCTACGCGATCGTGAAGTCGCCGCGCTATGCCTCGTTCACCGACTTCGTCGAGTTCCAGAACGCCGAGTACGACCTCTCCGTCGCGCTCGCCCGTGCCGGTGCCTACGGTGCCTCGCTCGACGTGATCGAGACGATCCTCAAGCGCGGTCCGGCCGCGCCCTACTGGGGCCCGGCCCATCGGCGCGCTGTGGATATCGGGATCGAGACCCGCGATCACGCGGGCGTCCTCGCGCGGCTCGAAGCGATCAAGACCGAATCGATTCCCACCTCCGCGGCCGGCGAGCGCAGCTATCTGCGTGGCCGCGCCGCCTACGACGACGGCAAGCTCACCGATGCCCAAGGCGAGCTCGCGCTGGTCTCGAAGAAGAGCCGGCTGTATTCCTCGGCGGTCTACCTGCGCGGGGTGATCTGGGCGCGCAAGGGCGAGCTCAAGAGCTCGGCCGAGGCGATGTGCGAGATCGCGGCGACCGAGGACAACAGCAAGTTCACGTTCGTCGTCGACGATCGGTACTTCACGGTCAAGGATCTCGCGCGCCTGGGCCTCGGCCGCCTCGCGCACGAGCAAGGCGAGTACGACGACGCGTACTACCACTACTTCCAGATTCCCGATGACTCGATCTACCTGAGCGATGCGCTGTTCGAGGCTTCGTGGTCGATGTACCAGAAGCGCGAGCTCGCCACGGCACGCGACCTCGTCCACGAGTTTCTACGCACGTTCCCGACCTCGCCGCTGTGGCCCGAAGCGAGCCTGCTGGCCGGTTACACCGAGCTCGCTGACTGCAAGTTCGACGACTCGCAGAAGTGGTACGACGGGCTCGTCGCGCGGTTGACGCCGGTCGTCGACGAGATCGATCGTGCGCGCAAGGACCCCGCGCTGCGCAAGCAGCTGTTCGCCAAGGCAGTGTCGCGCTACCGCGAGATCAAAGACACCGGGCAAGTCGATGGCAAGAAGGTCGGCACGACCGCAGCGGTGGCACCGATCGACGACGTCGTCGCCCTGCTCCGCCTCGATCCGAAGTTCCTGCGCTTGAACGACGCGGTCAACGGGATCCACGAGCTCGCGGACAGTGCGCCGCAAGCCGCGCGGCAATGGCAGAACCTCGGCACGCAGGTCGCCGAAACCAAGGTCCAAAAGATCTCGACGACCAAGACGCTCGAGCAAGAGCAACTCGCCGATGCGAACGCGACCGTCGAAGATCTGCGCCGCCTCGCGAAGCAAGTGAGCGAGCAGCACGACGAGATCGCACGCGCGAAGCGCGAGGGCACGATGGCCAGCGATGCTGCGGGCGAGGAGCTCAAGCGGCTCGACGAGCTGAAGGCCAAGGTCACCAAGGCGGTCGAGAGTGCGGTCGCGGCGGCCGATAGCGCGGCGCAAGCGGTCGCCGCACAAGCGACCTCGAGCCTCAAGCCCCTGATCGAGGCCGACATCGGAGACGCGCGCCGGCTCGACAAGAGCGCGCACGCGTTGTCGCTCCAGCTCGACGCAGCCGGTGACACGCTCGCGCAGAAGGCGATCGAGCACCTCTATGAAGAGAACAAGAAGGTCCTCGACAAGGCCAAGCTCGGCAAGGTCGACGCGGTGATCGGCCAGAAGCGCAAGCTCGACATCGAGGTCCAAGACCTCGCGGCTGGACGGTTCCCCGAGGAGCTGCGCGGCCGGCTGTGGAACGCGAGCATGATCGGCGACGACGAGGAGTACTGGCCGTTCCAGGGCGAGTACTGGGCCGACGAATACGAGGGCTTCCGATGATCAAGAAGCTGCTCGTCCTTGCTTCACTGCTGGCGCCGGGCATCGCGCTCGCGCAGAAACAAGCGCAAGAGATCGATGTCCAGCGCGGCCCCGCGGCCGAGCTCTACATCCGCAAGCGGCCGCCCTCGCCCGAGGCGCCGGTCTTGACCAAGGAGCTCAAGGTTCTCCTCAACTCGACCGAAACCAAGCGGGACGCCAAGCGGACCGAGGCGATCGGGTTACTCCGCACGTTCCTCGAGCCGCCGCCACCGGAGCAGAAGCCGCAGGGCGATTCGCGCGCCGAGGGCGTGTTCAAGCTCGCCGAGCTCCTGTGGGAAGAAGCGCGCCGTACCTATCTCATCAAGATGGATGATTTCTCGCGCGCCCTCGAGAAGTGCTCCGCGAAGAAGGGCGAATGCGCCCAGCCCAAGGAGCCCAAGATCGAGCTCGCCGAGGCCGAGACGCTCTATCGCGAGCTCCACGACAAGCACCCCGGGTTTCGCCGGATGGATCTCGTCACGTACCTGATCGGCTTCGCGGCCAAGGAAGACAACCGCGAGGACGAGGCGATGGGCTCGTTCCAGGAGGTCATCGACAAGTTTCCGAAATCGCCGCTCTATGGCGACTCGTGGATGATGGTCGGCGAGCACTACTTCCAGGCCCAGCAGTGGGAGAAGGCCAAGCAGGCCTACACGCATATCCCGGACAACGCGGCGACGAGTGACCTCGCGCTGTTCAAGACCGCGTGGTGCGAGTGGAAGCTCGGTGCGACCGAGCAAGCCGCGAAGGATTTCAAGCGCGTGCTCGACAAGGCCGTCGAGGCCGAGCGCTCGGGCTCCGAGGCGCAGCGCCGGCGCAGCGCCTCGTTGCGTGACGAAGCGCTCGAGTACCTCGTGGTCGTGTTCACCGAGGACAAATCGATCAGCGCGCAGGAGGTGTTCGACTTCCTGGCCTCGATCGGTGGCGAGAAGTACTCGCGCGACGTGTTGATCAAGGTCGCCGAGAGCTACGGCGGCCAGGCCGAGTATGACCGCTCGAACGAAGCGTATCGGTTCCTCATCAAGATGGAACCGGCCTCGATCAAGGCGGCGGACTATCAGCGCAACATCATCGAGAACTGGAACAGCGGCCTCGATGTCGAGAAGGCGCAGGACGAGATCAAGATCCTGCTCGACCACTACGGTCCGAACACCGATTGGGCAAAGCAGCAGAAGAACCGCGACGCGCTCGATCGCTCGCTCGAGGTGACCGAGAAGCTCGTCCGCGATACCGCGACGAACATCCACGGTGAAGCACAGCTCCGCGAGAAGGCGCTGAAGATTCCGAAGCTGACCGAGTGCGTGACCACGACCAAGAGCCCCCCGGACATCCTCCGCCTCTACGGCAAGGCCTCCGACGCATACGAGTCCTATCTCGCAGCGTTCGGCACCGGCAAGAACGCCACGGCGAAGGCGACCGAGATTCGCTACTACCGCGCGGATATCCTCTGCTTCAAGCTCGCCAAGGTCGAAGAGGCCGGCGACGAGTACCTCGCGGTCGGCAAGAGCGCGCCGGTCGGTCCGCTCCATCAGCAAGCGCTGTTGAACGCGATGGGTGCGTTCGAGGCCGCGCGTCCCAAGGATGTCGCGAGCCGCAAGAAGATCGCACCGGTCGACAAGAAGTTCGGCGAGGCAATCGACCTCTACGCCACGCTGTTCCCCGCCGACGACAAGCTCGTCGGTGTGATCTACAAGAACGGGCAGATGTTCTTCGACTACGGCGAGTACGACGAGGCGATCAAGCGCTTCGGCGTCATCGTCACGAAGTACCCGAAGGATCCGAACGCGGGCCCGGCCGGCGACCAGATCCTCGCCGCGCTCAACAAGGCGCAGGACTACGAGAACATCGAGTTCTGGGCGCGCAAGCTCAAGAGCGCGCCTTCATTCGCTGCGAAGGCGCAGCAAGATCGCCTGACCAAGCTCATCGTGGAAGCGATCCAGAAGAGCGGCGATCACTACGCCGATGGCGGCAAGTACGAGAAGGCCGCGACGTTCTACCTGCGCATCCCGAAGGAACCGTCGGTCGATCAGAAGACCGCGGCGCAGGCGATGACGAACGCCGGCGTCATGTACGAGAAGGCGAAGCGGCCCGAGGACGCGGCCGACGTCTATCTCGAGCTCGCCGAGAAGTATTCGACCACCGCGCCCGACCTCGCCGAGAAGGCGGCCTTCACCGCAGGCGTCGTCTACGAGCAGGCGATCTTCTACGATCGCGCCGCGAAGGCGTACGAGATCGTGGTCCAGAAGTTCGGCAAGGGCGGCAAGGCTCCCGATGCGTTGTTCAACGCCGGCGTGTTGCGCCAGGCGCTCGGTCAGAACGACAAGGCGATCGCGCACTACAAGGAGTACGCGAAGAACTACTCGTCGCGTAAAGACGCGCCGGATGTCGCGTTCAACATCGGCGTGGTCTACGAGGAAGCGGGCCAGGAAGGTCCTGCCCTCCAGGCCTACAACGAGTACGCGCGGACCTACGCCTCGACGAACAAGCGCGTGATCGAAGCGCACGTTCGTGCGGGTCGCCTGCTCCTGAAGCTCGGCCAGACCAAGAAGGCCAAGGACGAGTTCACGACCGCCGAGAACATGTGGAAGCGCGCCAGTGGCGCGGCGAAGACCGATGGCAAGAGCTGGGCGGCCGAGGCTCGCTACAACCAAGGCGACCTGATCTTCAAGGACTACGAGAAGGTCTCGATCGACGTGAAGCCAAGCCAGCTCGCGGCGGCACTCACGAAGAAGACCAAGCTGCTCGCCGAGGCGGAGAAGGTCTACTTCTCGATCGCGGACTTCAACGATCTCAAGTGGGCGACCGCCGCGCTGTACCGCGATGGCCAGATCTACGACATCTTCGCCGATGCGCTCGCGAGTGCGGCCGCCAACTGCCCCGCGGGTCTCAAGCCCGCAGAGTGCGAGGCCTATCAGAACGCGATCAACGAGAAGGTCATCCAGATCCAGGACAAGGCGGTCGAGACCTACACCGTCGGCTACACCAAGGCGATCCAGATGCAGGTCTACAACGACTACACCGCGAAGATTCGCGAGGCGCTGGGCAAGCTCGCCGCAAAGAAGTTCCCGCCGGAGCGCGAGTCGCGTGCACACGAACGTACGGGTGACCGTCCGCCGAATCCCGAGATCGTGACGGAGGTGGCGCGATGAAACGCACCTCCTTCGCGCTCGCGCTCGCTCTCGCGGCATGCGCCCTGTCTGCGTGTGGCGGTGGTGGCAAGCACGCCGATACGAACGTCTCGACCAAGCAGAAGGTCAAGCGTGACCCGATCAAGCCGGCCGCGTACAAAGAGTTCGAAGCCGCGATGCGCGCGCTTCGCCTCGGGGGCCCCGAAGCGAGCGAGACCGCGCGCGCCCGCCTGCACGCGGCGCTCAAGATCGATACGTCGATCTGGGAAGCGTGGTTCGACCTCGGCACGATCGCGTGGAAGGAAGGAGACGACGATGAAGCCGTCGATGATTTCACCAAGGCGCTCGATCTCAACAAGGGTCACACCGCTTCGTTGATGGCGCGCGCGGAAGCGCATCGCCGCGCGGGTCAGAAGAAGGAAGCGCGCGCCGACTACGAGACCGCGACGAAGAACATGGACGAGGACGATCCGAACAAGCGCGATGTTGCCGCGCGGCTCGCATCGTTGCTGCGCGATGCGGGTGACTACGACGATGCCGTCGAAGTGCTCCGCGATACCGTTCGCACGAGCGGCATCAACGCGCGGATCTATACCGAGCTCGGCCAGATCTATCTCGCGCAGAAGCGCTACGAGCTCGCCCAGCTCGTACTCTCGAAGGCCGTCGGCATGGATGCGAAGGATCCGGCCGTCTACAACGCGCTCGCCCTGCTCGCCGCACGCCAGGGCAAGCCACAGGAGTCGTTCCAGCTGTTCGATCAAGCGGCTGCGCTCGATGCGAACTTCATCGATGCGCGCTTCAACAAGGCGGCCGTGCTGCTCGATGCCGGCGACTACGCACGCGCGAAGAGCGACCTCGCCGCGATCGTCGAGAAGCGCCCTGACGACTACGCTGCGGCGGTCTCGCTCGGGCTCGCGCAGCGCGGCCTCAAGGCGTTCGACGAAGCCAAGAAGACCTGGGATCGCGTGGTCAAAGAGGCTCCGAAGAAGAGCTCGCCGCGCGCAGATGCCATGTGGAACCTCGCCGTACTCAAGCTAGACTTCACCGAGAACGAAGCCGGGGGGAAGGCCGATCTGGTGCGCTATCTGCAAGAGGCACCGTCGAGTCACGCCAAGCGGCAGGACGCCGAGACCAGGTGCAAGGACGTCAAATGCAAGTGAGGGTTACCGCCCACAGTTGGGGGCTCCTGACCGCTCTTGTCGCCGCGATGTGTGCGTTCGCCGCACCGGTAAGCGCGCAACCGAAGAGTAAGAAGGGGACGCCCAAGGCCGACCCGGCACCGAAGGCAGATGCCGGCGACACGAAACCCGAGGGTGGCAAACCGACGGTGACCGCGAAGGAGTCCGGCTCCGGCAAGGTGAAGAACTTCGACTTCAGCGGCCTGTCGCTGAACGGCTCGAACCGCTCGCCGCAGTTGCTCTACTTTCTCGAGCGCGCGAATGAAGAGCTCGAGCGTGCGAGCCTCGAGAAGCGCTCGTTCATTCCGCACATGGTCAAATCGGTCGAGGAAGAATCGCTGTGAACGGCAAGACGGTCGCACTCCGCACGGCGCTGATCTGGTGCGACGAGGTGATGGAAGATGTCGTGCTCGAAAAGCCGACGACCATCACCGTCGGTCACTCCGGCAAGCCGACGTTCATCGTGCCCGATATCGGGCTGCCCAAAGAGTTCGCGATCGTTCGCCCAGGCAACCGCGGCTACTTGCTCACGCTCGGCGGGCGGATGCGCGGCACGATCTGCATCGACGGCAAGGAGACCAAGGTCGCCGACTTCGTCGCGCGCGGTGACGGCAGCAGCGAGAACGTCGGCGGGTTTCGCGCGGCGCACATCAGTGGCAAGGACTGGGGCGTCATCGAGCTCGACGAGAGCGGTGACTACAAGCTGTTCTTCCAGTTCGTCCCTGTCGAAGATGCGCAGCCCTTCTTCACGCCGCAAGTGCTCGCCGCCGGGCTCGGTGGCTACCTGATCTCCGCGCTCGTCCTCGGCGCCATCTTCTACTTCAAGATGCGCGATCCGGACTACACGCTACTCGGCAGCGACACGCTGATGAAGGTCGCGGAAGCATTGTTCCGCGGCGCCGTGTTTCCGGCCGCGGCCCTCGCCCTCGCCTCGCTCGGTTATGCGATCACGCGGCAGGATGAAGGCGCGCAGAGCTCGCTCGGCTTCTCGGTCCTGCTTCACGCGGCGTTCTTGGTCGCGACGTTCAAGCTCTATCAAGGTGGCAACGACTGGGTCTACCCCGGCAGCCGCGAGCTGACCGGCACGTACCTGGTGACGCGCCTCGAGCCCGAGCAACCGCCCGAGCCGCCGAAGCCGGTCGCCGGTGCGAAGCAAGAACAAGCCGCGGCCGCCGCCACGAAAGAGAAGCCGAAGAACACCGCGACCAAGGGCGACCAAGGCGCGGCCGGCGGCAAGGGCGAGCACGAGCGCGCACGCGATCCGAACGCGAAAGACGTTCCGCCTGCGCCGCCGAAGGTCGCGCTCTTCGAGGGCAAGAACGCCAGGACGATCGACAACATCATCAATCACAACCTCGATACGAGCTTGTCGAAATTCACGGGCATGAAGGGCGACACGCTCAAGCGTGGCGACCTCGGCTTCGGTCCAGGCGGGGGCACCGGCGTCGGGGCGGGCGTCGGCACGGGCACCACGCGCGGCGGCAAAGGTCACGGCCCTGGTGGCGGTGGCGATGTCGAAGGCGACTTCGTCTCGAATAAGGGCCATATCGATACGGGTGGCGTGCGTGCCGGTGGTGGCACCTGCGCGCACCCGCCATGTGGCACGGGCATGAAAGAAGTGAAGGTCGGCATCGGCACCGGCGAGGGTGATTTCGGGGGGCTGACCGAGGACGAGATCAAGCGCGTGATCGTGTCGCGCGCGGGCCTCTTCAAGGCTTGCTACCAGAAGGAGCTCAACCGCAACCCCGGGCTCGGCGGCACGTTGAAGATGCGGTTCGTGATCAGTGGCGACGGCACCGTGAAGAGCGCCAAGAACGGCGGCGGCAGCACGCTCAAGAACGACGAGGTCGAGGAGTGCGTGAACTCGAACCTGATGCGCCTGAAGTTCCCCGCGAAGGGCGGCACGTCGAATGTGACGTGGCCGTTCGTTTACTCCCAAGGAGGCTGACCATGAAGACGATCATCTCGATCTCGCTCGGTATCGCGGCTGTGGGATGTGCGAACGATCCGCAGTACATCGATTGCGGCACCGCCGACACGATGGACGCGTGCAAGCTCGATAGCGCGAACGCGATGGTGGTCGGCACGGCCATGATGTCGCCCGCGCTCGTCGTCGGCTCGCTTCATATTCCGGTCCGGCCCGAGACTGCGGACCTCACCAAACAACGCGAGGACCTCCAGAAGACCTTGGCCGCCGATGTCGAGGTGCCGCTCTACCGCATCGACCAGTACGACATCTCGGTCGAATACACCGTGCTGAACCTCGACGACAAGCCTGGCACCGTGAAGGTCGCGCTCAACGCGGCGAACGAGAAGTTCGCCTGGAACCCCGCGATGATCGTGCCGGGCGGCGACGAATCGCCTCCCGCGCCGAACCTCGCCGGCAACACCCCGATCGACCTCCAAGCGAAGGGCCAGTACGACGGCATCTTTCGCGAGGACCAGCTGCTCGAAGCGGCGATCGATCTCGATCAGATCTCGCGCGCGAACATCAACATGTACGCGGCGACGCTCACCGTGAACAAGAACGACGCGTCGTTCCAGCCGCTCTCGGCGGTCCAGAAGCCCGCGACGACCGGTGGTGACCCGCCGGCGCAGACTCCGATGGGTAGCGCCGTGCCGCGCTCGGCGTTCCGCAACATCATCCGCGTCGACATCTCGATGGAAGCCGACACGCACATGACGATCGCGTTCAACGTTCGCGTCCGTCCACACGTCAACGATGTCATCCACGACATGGGGATGAACGCGCCCGCCGCCGAGCTCACGATCCTCGACCCGGCCGCTTTCGTGCCCGCGTACACGCCGTAGCTCGCAGAACGATCGTAGAATTCAGCTAGATGGGTGCTGATGCCACGCCTGCGCCTCCGCCGGCTGCTGTGATGCCAAGCGTCGCGGAGCCAGTCGTCGAGGCACCGCCACGCACGGCATCGACCGGCTTCTTCGCCGAAGGCGGCCTCGGTGCGACGGCCTTTTTGCCGAAGACCTCGAAGGACGCGGCGGTCGGTCCCGAGATTTCGCTCCGCATCGGCCGCGATATCTTCTCGTTTCTATCGCTCGGCATCTACGCCGCGGCGTCGACGCACGAGGCGACCACCCCACCGCCACCGACCGGACAGTTCTTTCAGCTCTACCGCGGGGGTCTCGATGGTCGGCTCGGCGGTCGCTTCGAACGCATCGCCCTGTTTCTCGAGGGCGGCGCCGGCATCGCGATGATCTCGTCGAATGTCCTCGAGGCGGTCAAGATCACCGACCCGGGCGAGCGCTTCTCGATCACGTTCCACGGTGGCGCCGGCATCGAGTACCAGCTCGAGAACCGCCACTACGCGGTGGGCCTCGGGGTCGACGCCTTCCTGATCCCGCAGTTCGCGAACGTGAAGGCGATCGACTCGCGCCTCTACCTTCGCTACACGTACGGCGGCGGCTGAGCTCCACCATCCGGTTTCTGAAGACGCTAACCGACCACTAACGCAGCGCGCGCTTACCGTGACCGATCAAGTCGTAGAGCGCGCGTCGGAAGGGAGCCTTCGCATCGAGCATCGCGATCACGGCAGCGGCACCGAGCCGCTGGCGCCAGAGCAGCAACACGTCGCCCGGCAGGGTCATGCCGCCGGCCGCGAGTACGCGGCCCGTGGTCTCCGCGAGGTCACTCGCATACGCGCTGTTCCAGTAGAACTCGCCATGCGTCGCGAGCGGTGCGACGAGCGCCCGCTCCCAATCACGATGCGCGCTGGTCGCGAGCGAATCGCTGCGCTTGAGCAGGCCCGAGCGTGACAGCGCCATCCGGAATCGCTCGGCCGCCGTGGCGCCATCCTCGTCGAGGAGCCCCCACCACAGCTCGCGATCCGCATCGCGCACGCTCTCTGGCAATTCGAGCGCGCAGCCAAAATCCAAGCACCACACGAGGACGTGGCCATCGGACTTCTCTTCGACGAGAAAATTGCCGGGGTTCGGATCCGCGTTGAGCAAGCGATGGACGAGTGGGCTGCCCCACACCGCGCGATAGATGCCGAGCGCCGCTTGCGTGCGCAGCTCGACCGGCGCCCCGGCGAGATCGGGGATCGAGCGGCCCGGTGCGCGCGTCATCGTGAGCACACGGGCCGTCGAAAATTCTTCGATCACGCGCGGCACCCGGATCACCGGATCGTCGGCCCACGCGGCGGCGAACCGGGCCTGACTCGCGGCTTCGGCGCGATAGTCGAGCTCGCCGCGTACGGCATCGCCGAGCACGGCGAGTCCGCGCGCATCGAGGGTCTCGCCGATCTCGGCACCGGCGAGACGGCGGATGAAGCTCGCGTCGTCGAGATCCGCGCGCAGCGCATCCGCGATCCCGGGGTACTGGACCTTCACGACCACCGAGGTGCCATCGTGCAAGGTCGCGGCGTGGACCTGACCGAGCGATGCCGCCGCGAGCGGCGTCTGCTCCCAGCTCGCGAACAGCGCCTGCGGCGACGCACCGAGGTCGGCTTCGATCACGCTGCTGATCGAAGCGCCACTGACCGCGGGCGCCTGACTCCAGAGATTTCCGAGCACCGCACGTGCACCGGCAGTCGCGCCACGCCTGTTGCCGAGCGCGGCACCCGGATCGTACGCGGCGAGCTGCGCGACCTTCGCGAGCCCACCCTTCAACCTGCCCGCTTGCGCAGCCAGCGCCTTCGCCGCCTCCTCGTCGATCACGCGGTCGTCTTCATCGGAGCTGGTCGGATCCGAGGTCAGCACTTGCTTGGTTCGCGCCCACAACCGCGCGAGCCCGACCTTGCGCTCGGCCCACTTCCGGCCCTGCAGACGATCCTCGCTCATACGTCAGGCTCCGCGGGATTCACCGGCGCAGCGAGCCCGGCGCCCTCTTCACCGTCGAGGGTGTCGAGGCGTTGAGGTCCCGACTCGTCGCTCCAGAACAGCTCGACGCGGTTCTTACCCATCATCTTTGCGCGGTACAACGCGCGGTCGGCGCGGCGCACGAGGTCGGTGCCGTCGAGGGCCTTGCTCTCCGGGAATGCCGCAATCCCGAGCGACGCACTCACGGTCAGGACCCTCGGCGGATCGTCGTCGGTGGTGAGCCGCAGATCCGCGATGCCCTCGCGGATCCGCTCGGCGAG
>JANXOP010000079.1 GCA_025357755.1 Kofleriaceae bacterium
GTTTACCTGTTTGGGCATTCCGCGGGCGGGACAGGGGGCTGGCACATCGGCACCAAATACGCCGACAGGTTCGCCGGCCTGGCGATCAGCGCCGCCGGCACGCGGCCCGATGGCTTCCCCTTCGACAAGGTCAAGGACAAGGCGCTGATGGTGATCGTCGGTTCAAAGGATGATCCGGGCACCGTGGCGCTGGCGCGACAGATGGCAAAGGCGCTGCGGGAACATGGCCATGCACCCCAGTTCCTTGAGATCGCTGGTGCGACCCACACCACGGTCGTTGGTTTGGCCGAGCCGCGGGTTCTCGATTTCTTCGACCAGCACAGCAAGCGTCGACAGCGGCCTTAACCCGCGTCGGGCGACACGACGTCGGGCGCGATCTGTGACACCTTCGTCGCCGTCTGGCATGCTGATTACGGAGTGCGTGTCTGGATGCTGTCTCTTGCCGTGGCGTTTGCGGCGATATCCGGGTGCCACAGGGCAAACCCCCTGTTTACCGGTCGAAACGGGGCGACACCAACGTCCGACGCCGCCGCGGCCTTTCCGCCGGACGCGGGCCCTGCGAACATTCGAGACGCAAACCCCACGCCACCGCCGGACGCGGGCCCTGGGGACATTCGGGACGCAAACCCCACGCCACCTGGATCTTCGTCCCTCGACCTGGATCTCATCGGACACTGGGCGTTGGACGACGGGTCGGGCAGTGGCACTGCGCTGGATTCTTCGCCCAACGCCAACGCCGGCGTCCTGCGCGACATGGACGCCACGACCAGTTGGACCCCAGGGCATTTTGGCACGGGGCTACGTTTTGAGCGCAAGGGATGGGTGCAAATCCCCCCCTCCACCAGCATCAACAGCATCAGGAACGCGTACACGATGGCGGCCTGGATCAATCCTGCCGATTCCTCGGTGAAATTCGGCACCATCCTGGCCAGACAGATCGGCGCGTCCTCAGGCGAATACTACGCACTGTTCGTCACCCCGGCGGGCCTGATCGTCGTGTTCAATAATGCGGGCTTCCTGGCGCGCCAGTTGCCAAGAGGCGTCTGGGTACACGTGGCTGCAACCTACGACGGGACGGTGGGCCGGATCTTTGTTGGTGGGGTCGAGGACCGGGTCGTTACCCTCGGTGGCACGACAACGGCGGACACCACGGCTTTCACCATCGGCGGCAACATCGACGACAACAGCGACACCGCGTCCAACAACTTCGATGGCATCATCGATGAGGTCCTGCTGTACCGCCGCGCGCTGCCCCCGGCCGACATTGCCCGTCTGGCCGCCGGCGAGCGGCCACACTAGGGGGCCGGGCGGTCACGCCGCTACGACACGGCCTTCTTCGAGCGCCAGACCGCCTTCTTGTGCCGCAGCTTCGGCGGCGCCAGCAACGCGGGGTTTTTGAGGATCTCCTGCAGCAGCGCGCGCGGATCCCCGTCGGCCGCCTTGCGCATATCGCCGCCTTCGTCGCGGGCGATCTCGATCAGCAGGCGATTGGACACCACTGACCGCGGCGCCAGTTCCGTCACGTCCTCGGTGCTGGCCCACTGGTCGCGGTGTTTGATCATCAACCACGCAGGCTTGCCGTCGCCGGGGCGCCCACGCGTGCGCACCAGCACCCAGGATCCCCGCAGCTTCTTGCCGTGGAAGGTTAGTTTGAGATCCCCCTTCTTCAGCGCGGCGTCCGCATCGGGGGATTCGGGCGTCCAGGAACCATGGTCCCAGATCATCACGGTGCCGCCGCCGTACTCACCCTCGGGGATGATGCCCTCGAACTTGTTGTATTCGATTGGATGGTCCTCGACCTGCATGGCCAGGCGTTTGACGGTCGGGTCGTAACAGGGGCCCTTCGGCACCGCCCACGACAGCATCACCCCACCCCATTCCAGCCGCACGTCATAGTGCAACGCCGTCGCCCGGTGCTTCTGCACCACGAACGCCAGGGCCTTCGTCTTGCGCGCACCGCCGGCCGTCGTGCCCTGGGGCTCGGTGGTAACAGAAAAGCGCCGCTTCTTGCGGTAGGTCTCGAGGGTCACGGGTCTACGATAAGACGACCGGCCGCCAAAAACGACTGCAGGGCGATGTCCGCATTTCGCCCGCCCCCCCGGGGTAGTAAAGTAATATGGACCCATGGCTTCAGGCGACGCGCGGTGGCAACCCCTAACGGACCTCTTCAGCCGCATACGAGCGGCGTGGCCGGCCGGCACGTGGACCTGGGATGAACGCTTCGAATGCGCGCTGTCGACGGTCAGCAAGACACACGATCCCGTGGCGCGCGCCGCCGCCGCCACCGCGATGCCCACTGTCTGGACAGCGCCGACGTTGACGAAGGCCCCGGACGCAGTTCGCGAGCTGGTGCGCGGGACAGGCGGGCTGCGCGGAGATCAGAAAATGTTCACGGCCGACCTCGGCGTCTTACACGCGGGCGCCTTTGCATACTGTCTGTGGTGGCCCTGGGGCAACGGGGCGAATGCCTCCGCACGAATCAGCGCGGCCGGCACGGACAGCGACGACGACGTCGAGGCGCTGCTGCGATCGACCTTCAAGATCGGATAGGGCCCGTGGCACCCGCAACCATTCGCTGGGGAATGATTGGCTGCGGCGAGGTGACCGAAGTCAAAAGCGGTCCAGCTTTTGCGCGTCCCCCGCATTCGTCCCTGGTCGCGGTCACGTCGCGCAGTCGCGCCCGCGCGCAAGACTACGCCCACCGTCACAATGTGCCGCGTGTTCACGACGACGCAGCCGCGCTGGTCGGCGATCCCGACGTCGACGCCATTTACATCGCGACGCCCCCGTCATCGCACAAGACATACGCGGTGTTGGCCGCCGAGGCCGGCAAGCCCGTCTACGTGGAAAAGCCCATGGCCACCAGCCACGCCGATTGTCTGGAGATGATCAACGCGGCCGAACGCGCGCGCGTACCGCTGTTCGTGGCCTACTACCGCCGGGCGCTGCCGCGTTTCCAGGAGATCGCTCGGCTGCTGTCAGCCGGGGCGATTGGCGACATTCGCGCCGTGACTGTGTCATTGCGCCAGCCGCCCGCACCCGCACACGCCGACCACGCCAACCTGCCCTGGCGGGTGATTCCGGCAATCGCGGGCGGCGGCCTGTTCATGGATCTGGCCAGCCACACGCTGGACCTGCTCGATTTCTTCTTGGGCCCCATCAACGATGCGCACGGCGTGACAGCGAACCAGGCCGGGCTGTACGACGCCGAGGACATCGTCGTTGGCCAGTTTCGATTCAAGTCCGGCGCCCTCGGGACGGGTTCGTGGTGTTTCGCCGCCGGGGATCGTGCCGACCGAACGGAAATCATCGGCAGCCGCGGCCTTATCGCCTTCTCCACCTTCGCGGATATCCCGCACGAGATCACCATCGACGGCCAAACGACGACCAGCTTCATCCCCAATCCGCCGCACGTGCAAGAGCCCCTGATCACCAGCATCGTGGGTGCGCTGACGGGCCGCGGCTCTTGCCCCAGCACGGGCACCAGCGCCGCGCGCACGGCGTGGGTCATGGATCGCATCCGCGCCCACTGATCGCGTCTGCGTCTTGGCACGTCCGTCGCATCGAGCGACGGCATGCGACTGGTCTTCGATCGCGGCACCCTTCTTCTGCATGACGTCCCCGACAGCGCCCGGATCCAGGAGATCCCCGGCGTTCTGTGGGACGATCGGGTCGGCTGCTTCAGGGCGCCCGCGCGGCTGACGTATTCGCTGCTGACGGCGTTGCGGCAGCGGGACGTCCCGGTGTCGGACAGGCCGTCCCCGCGTTTGGCCAATCCGTCCGGCTTTCATCCCATCCCGCTGCGGCCCTACCAGGAGGCCGCCCTTGAAGCGTGGCGCATGTCCGGCCGACGCGGGCTGGTTGTTCTTCCGACGGGTGCCGGGAAAACCCGCGTGGCGATGGCGGCCATGGCGGCCACGCGCGCGCCGATCCTGTGCCTGGTGCCGACGCGGGCTCTTGTGGCCCAGTGGTGCGGGGCGCTGGACGAATTCTATGACGGCGTCGTCGGACGCTTCGGCGACGGCGAACGGACACTGGCGCCCATCACAGTGGCGACCTTCGCCAGCGCGCACCGCCACATGTCCGTCCTGGGCGACCGGTTTGGTTTGGTGGTCATCGACGAGGCGCACCACTTCGGCAGCGGCGGCCGCGACGAGGCACTGGAAATGACCATCGCGCCCTTGCGTCTTGGGCTGACCGCCACGCCCTGCGCGCCGGGTGCCGCGACCGATCGAATCACGACGCTGATCGGACCCGTGGTCTGTCACCTGGCCGTCGGGGATCTGACCGGGGACGCGCTGGCGCCGCTTGATCGCATCACATGGCGGCTGCGTCTGGATCCCTACGAACGCCGCGAATACGACGCCCTTACCGATGTGTACCGCAAGGCCTTCGCCGCCTTTCGGGGTGCGCGCCTGGGCAGCCAGTGGGAAGATTTCATCCGTCACGCCAGATGCACCGACGAGGGACGCATCGGCCTGTCTGCCTGGCGCCGGGCCAGTCGCCTTTTGGCCTACCCGCGCAGCAAGCAGGATGCCCTGCGTGTGCTGCTGGCGCGCCACCACGCTCAGCGGACACTGATCTTCGTCGCCAACAACGAAACCGCGTACGCCATCGCGCGCGAACATTTGATCATGCCCCTGACATGCGACATCGGTTCCAGGGAACGGCAGGCGGTTCTGAAGCGTTTTGCCGAAGGCTCGTTGCGCGCTTTGGTATCGGCGCAGGTTCTGAACGAAGGCATCGACGTTCCCGACGCCGAGGTGGGCATTGTCGTCGCCGGCAGCCACGGCGCGCGCGAGCACGTTCAGCGGGTCGGCCGCTTGCTGCGCCCCGCCCCCGGCAAGCGCGCGCTGATCTACGAACTGGTCATTGCCGCCAGCGGCGAGATGGCGCAGGCGGAAAGGAGGTCGGAGCCCCTTGCTGCCCGAACGCGAACTGCCGCTTAGGGTCACGGACAGCGAGGCGTTCTTCGACTTCCTGGGCCCACAGGACGAGCCCTGGCTGCAGGTCTTGCTGCGCGAAATGCAGCGTTTCGAGGGGCGCCGCTGGCGGGAGCTTGCCGAACGTCTGGCCGAACCCCTGCCGTGCCAGGCGCCCCACTTCAAGCGCCGGTGCGCAACCCGGGTGCTGGCCCGCCTGTGGCGGCGGGAAAACATCGCCGTCGCGCCACCACCTGACCTGCGCGCGCGCGTGTTCGCGGCAGCGGCGGCAACACGGGCACCCGCCGCGGACATTCTGACCGCGGTCGCGGCCGACCTTGGGCTTGATCAAGCGGCGTTGCTGGAATCCCTGTTCGCGGATCTGCCGCCCGAACGCCGCGTGCGCGCCCCCGCCACACCGCCGGGCCCGGCCGAACTGGCGTTGCGAACCAACCTCGCCGTCACGCAGGCGGCGCTGATGCGGGCGTCCCGGATCGCGTTGCGCGTGCGCGGGGCCGCACGCCCCATCGTGAGACTGGCCAAGCTGCAGGGGCTTCTGTGCGTGGTGAAACAGACCACGCCCGACACCGAGCCCGTCCTCGATATCTCGGGGCCGTTCTCGCTGTTCCGCCACACCCTTTTGTATGGCCGCGCCCTGGCCGCCCTGCTGCCACACCTGGTGTGGTGCGCGCATTTCGAACTGCGCGCGCAAGCCCTTCTGTGGGGCCGCATCACCGATGTCACGCTACAAAGCGGCGTGCCCATCTTCGCGCCCGCGCCGCCCGTGCCCTTCGACAGCCGACTGGAACAGCGCTTCGCGGACGACTTTGAACGGCTCGCGCCCGACTGGCACCTCATCCGCGAGCCTGTACCGCTGCGTGCCGGCGGAACCCTCATCTTTCCCGACTTTCTCGTCGAGCACCGCATCCACCCGCAGCGCCGGGTGCTGGTCGAAATTGTCGGCTTTTGGACGCCCGAATACCTCGCCAGCAAGCTGGCCCATCTGCGGCAGGTCAGCGCGGACAAGCTGATCGTGTGCCTCGACGAAGAACGCGCCTGCGCGCCCGGGGATCTGCCGGCCGAATTTTCCGTCGTGCGCTACCGGCGACGCATCGACGCATCCGCCGTGCTGCGCGAGGTGGAACGGATGACCGGCCTCCAGGAATCGGCGGGTTCCCGACAACCTGTGGCGTAAGATGTCTCGATGGCGCGAAATCCAGGCCTGCGGATCGTCCTGTCGGCGGTGCTGGCGGGCGCGGTCGCGCACACGGCCCGTGATCCCACTGCAGCCACCCAGCCCCGCGCGGCCCTTTCGTACACGGCGGGACTGCGCGGGCATGTGGCGGGCCTTGCCCGGCGGGCGACCGTCGTCGATGGGGCGCGGGCGACCGGCAGTGACATCCTGCAGCTGGACGCAGGTGATCTGTCGCCGCCTTCAACCCCAGAAGGACAGCCTGGCGACCAGCGTCGCCCGGCCCTGATGCTGGCCGCAGCTGCACGCATGGGAATCGACGTCGTGACGCCGGGCGAGACCGATCTGGTTGCCGGACCCGAACGCTTTGCTGCGCTTGCGCGGTCAGCCCACGTGACGGTGGTGGCGACCAATCTGCTGGGCCACAACGGCAAGCGCCCCTTTCTGGCGCATCACCTGGTCCCGCTCGGCGCGCGTTCTGTCGGCGTCTTCGGACTGATCGAGGGCTGGAACCTGCGCACCACCGACCCAGTCGCCGCCGCGCGCGAGGCCGTCGTCGCGCTAAAGGCCAAAGGGGCATCGCTGATAGTGGGCCTGTTCCATCTGGCCGGCGGACAAGCACGGGCGACGGAAATTCTGGCCGCCGTTAGCGGCGTCAACGTCGTCGTTCTTGGCCACGCGTCAACCGAGGGCGCGCCGCGAATCGCCGGCGTCGCCGGACAGACGTCGATCGTCGAGGCGGGCGACGCCACAAGCGCAGCCGGCGTCCTGGACGTCGTCTGGCCGGGTACAGGCACGCCCGGCCCGCCGCCGCACCATGTGACGCCCCTGGCAGCCAGCGTACCCGAGCAACTGGGCGTGGGCCTCCTGCTGCAACTGGACGCAGCCCCGATACTGCCCCAAAGGAAAGTGCCTGGTGCCCAGAAGGCGCCCGCCTTCGAGACCTGGGACTACGCCAGCAACGACGCCTGCGTGCTGTGCCACGCCCCCGCGTTCGAACAATGGAAAACCACCGACCACGCCCACGCCCTGGCGACGCTGATCAGAAAGAAGCGCAATCACGATGCCGCGTGCCTCGGCTGCCACAGTGTCGGTTTCCTGCAGCCCGGCGGCACGCGCAGCCTGGAGACCGCGACCACCTTTTTCGCCAACGTCGGCTGCGAGTCCTGCCACGGCCCGGGCGTCGGTCACGTGCGTTCCGTGGACAAGAAGAAGGGAACCGCGCGCAAGGTGCCCGAAACCGTATGCCTTGGCTGTCACACCGCCGACCAGACCCTGGGCCCGTTCGAATACGCCAAGGCCGTGAAGGAAATCCTGGGCCCCGGCCACGGGGCACCGTCTTCGAAGTAGTGTTCACGGCGCGGCGAAGACTGGCCCCCGGCGCTGACGCGCGTCGCCCGGCGACCGACAAGGTCCCCGGGCGACACCGACAATCACCTTCTTAGTAGCGGTAGTACTCGGGCTTGTACGGCCCCTCGACGGGCACGCCCAGGTATTCGGCCTGGGTCTTGGTCAGCGTGGTCAGGTTGACGCCGACCTTGCCGAGATGCAACCGGGCGACCTTTTCGTCCAGCTTCTTCGGCAGCGTGTAGACCTTGCCGCTGGCGAAGGTCATGCCGGTCATTTCGTCCTTGCCCTTGGTGGCGTTCGCCCACAGCGCGATCTGCGCGATGCTTTGGTTGGTGAAGCTGTTGGACATGACGAAGCTGGGGTGGCCGGTGCCGCAGCCCAGGTTCACCAGACGCCCGCGCGCCAGCAACGTCAGCCGCCTGCCGTTCGGGAAGATGAACTGGTCGACCTGCGGCTTGATGTTCTCTTCCTTGATCTCCTTGTTGTTCTCCAACCAGGCGACCTGGATCTCGCTGTCGAAGTGGCCGATGTTGGAGAGGATTGCCTCGTCCTTCATGACCTGGAAGTGCTCGGCGCGGATGACATCGAAGCAGCCCGTCGCGGTGACGAAGATGTCGGCGATCGGCGCCGCGGTCTCCATCGTGACGACCTCGTAGCCTTCCATCGAGGCCTGTAGCGCGCAGATCGGATCGATCTCGGTGATGAGCACGCGCGCGCCGAGGCCGCGAGCTGCGTGTGCGCAACCTTTGCCGACATCGCCATAGCCGGCGACGACGACGACCTTGCCCGCGACCATCACGTCGGTCGCGCGCTTGATGCCGTCGAACAGCGACTCGCGGCAACCGTAGAGGTTATCGAACTTCGACTTGGTGACCGAGTCGTTGACGTTGATGCAAGGGAACAGGAGCTTGCCCTTGTTCGCCATCTCGTAGAGGCGGTGAACGCCAGTGGTGGTCTCTTCCGAGACGCCCTTGATCTCGCCCGCCATCGTGGTGAAGCGCGTCTTGGAAGCGGCAAGCGACTTCTTGAGCACCGTGTAGATCACGCGCATCTCGTCGTTCGTCGCAGTCGACGGATCCGGCGTCTTGTTGGTCTTCTCGGCTTCGGCGCCCATGTGGACGAGCATCGTGAGATCGCCACCGTCGTCGAGGATCATGTTCGGGCCCTTGCCACCGTTGAACGCGGTGAGCTGGAGCTCGATGTTCGCCCAGTAATCCTCGAGGTTCTCGCCCTTCCAGGCGAACACCGGGATGCCAGCCTTCACCATCGCGGCGGCGGCTTCGTCCTGCGTCGAGTAGATGTTGCAAGAAGTCCAGGTGACTTCGGCGCCGAGCGAGACGAGCGTCTCCATGAGGACGGCGGTCTCGATCGTCATGTGGAGGCAGCCCGCGATGCGAGCGCCCTTGAGCGGGTGCTTACCCTTGTACTCCTCGCGGAGCGACATCAAACCCGGCATCTCCTTCTCGGCCATGCGGATCTTCTTGCGGCCGAGCTCGGCGAGGCTCATGTCTTGAACTTTGAACGCGGGGAATTCGTTGCGGCTTTCCATGATCTATCTCCAGTACGTGCGTGGTTATGCAGTCGCTCGCAACGGCTTTCGACCGATCGCGAGCTGAAGGGGTGGGTGGTGAGGAGTCGGTAGGGGTTGGGTGACGATCGGCGTGAGGTCCGCCGCCGCGATCCAGTTCGTGAGCTTGCCGGGTTCGAAGCCGAGCCACACGTGGCCTTGCTCGCGCAGCGTCTCGTCGTCGTGCGGAGCGTGATCGACGAGCGCGAGATGACCACCGGGCCGGAGCAAGCGCGTGGCCGCCGCGATCGCATCTTGCGGCCGACCGAGAAAGTGAAGCACGCGCGAGATCACGACGAGGTCGGCGCCACGCTCCTTGGCCTGGCCGGCCGGGCCGAGCACTTCTTCGGCGAGCGCGGCATCTTCGATGCTGCCTTCGCGCAACCGCACGTTCGCGAGGCCCCACTGTTCGAGCCGCGCCGCACAGCGCGCGAGGCGAGCCGCACTGCGATCGACCGCGACGACGCGTTCGTAGAGGGGGGCGAGCAGCGGCAAGAGCGCACCTTCTCCGGTGCCTGCATCGATCGCGAGGGCCCGCCCCGGCAACAGTGGCGCGAGGATCGGCAACCAGCCGACGAGCAGCGAATCGAGCGCCGGCGCCGGCGCTTCGTGGACGTGCTCGTCGAATAACTTCTTCGAGAGCTCTTCACGCTGCGCGACCACGCGCGCGACCTTCGCGAGGCTGCCGTCCTTGCTGCACAACCGGCGACCTTCGGTCACGGCCGCATCGATCACGCCGCGCCGCCCTTCGGCTGCACTGTCGCCCGCGGGCAAGCCTCGATCGCCGACGACGTCGGTCTGGAGCTCGGCCTTGAGCAGGATCCGCGTCCCATCGCGGCGCGAGGCGAGGAGCCCGACCTCGCGCAACGGTTGGGTCTTCTTCGTGATCTGCGGCTGACTCTCGTCCATCAGCAGGGCGAGCTCGCCGACCGTGAGCTCTTCTTCCGCGCACAGCGCGAGCAGACGGAGGCGGTCCTCATCGCCGAGCAAGCGGAACAAATCCGCGCGCACCGTCTGCATTCCCTTTATATATTCCATCATGCGAATCTAGGCAAGCAAGGTTCTGAAGGTAGGTAAAGTACGAGCCAATCCGGCAAGCTAAAGCCTCGCAGCCGTTTGACTTGTCGGAGTACCGCTCCTACCATTGAGGAAGTAACGCGTAGAACATGTCGGCGGAATCTGGCGGCAAGCCACCCACCGGGTCGTCGCCGGGGCGGCCAGTGGCCGACACCCCGCAGCGGCTGATCGTGCGCTCGCAGCAGGGTTCGGAATCCGTCCATGGAGTCTCCGACACCGCGGTCGCCACCGCGACGGCGACCCGCCAATCGGGCGAACGCCCGAGCGATCACTCGATCGATGCGACGATGGATCCCGAGAGCGATCCGCGGGTCACGCCGAGCGGCGAGTTGCGCAAGTCGGGAGGCACGTCGTCCCCGCAAGACCTCATCGGCACCACGCTCGCGGGCCGCTATCTGGTCAAGCGCCAGATCGGGCAGGGCGGCATGGGCGCGGTGTTCGAGGCCACCCACACGCTGATCGGCAAGCGCGTCGCGGTGAAGGTGTTGCTCGAGAAGTACGCGGAGCGTGAAGCGATCGTCGCGCGCCTCAAGAAGGAAGCGCAGCTCGCGAGCTCGATCGGTAACGAGCACATCATCGACATCAACGACATCGGCAACACCGATGACGGCCGCACGTTCGTGGTGATGGAGTATCTCGACGGTGAATCACTCGCCGAGTGCCTCGCACGCGAGCACGAGCTGCCCGAGCAACGCACGCTGCGGATCGCCTCGCAGGCGGCCTCGGCGCTCGGCGCGGCCCACGCCGAAGGCATCGTCCATCGCGATATCAAGCCGGAGAACTTGTTCCTGCTCAAGCGCAAGGAGCTCGACTTCGTCAAGGTCGTGGACTTCGGGATCTCGAAGTCGCTGCGCGCCACCGGCGAACAAGAAGAAGCGCAACGGCTCACGCAGACCGGGATGGTGCTCGGCACGCCGCTGTACATGTCGCCGGAGCAAGCACGGGGCGACGAGGATCTCGATCATCGCGTCGATATCTACGCGCTCGGCGTGATCATGTACGAGGCCATCACGGGTCGCGTGCCGTTCGCCGGCACGAACTACCTCTCGGTGATCTCGCAGGTCCTCAACGAGGAACCCAAGCCACTGCGCGAGATTCGCCCGGATGTCTCCGAGGAGCTCGAAGCGATCGTCAACAAGGCGATGAGCAAGGATCGCAGGCTCCGCTACGACGACGCCGAGGCGATGTTGAAGGACATCACGTCGGTGCTCGAGGACCCGACGCACTCCACCGAGCGCGCGCGGATCACCGGGCCGCGCAAGAAGTTCGCGCAGAGGGCCAAGGGCCTGCCGCGTACGGCCCTCGCGATCGGTGGCATCGGCATCGCGATCGCGCTCGTGATGCTCGCGGTCGTGCTGCTGATGGGTAAGAACGAGCCGCGCAAGAAGCCGGTCGACCCGAGCAATGTCCTCGTCGCTCCGGTTGGCGACGCGGGCGTCGCCCTCGCGACACCGGATGCCGCGCCGGTCGAGCCACCCGCGCCAAAGATCACGCTGCAGATCGAGAGCGATCCGCCGGGCGCGATGATCTATCGCGACGAGGAACAGATCGGCCCATCGCCCCAGGCACTCCCGCTGATCCAGCGCGATCGGATCGTGAAGATCACCGCGACGCTCGAGGGCTACAACAATGCGAGCACCACGATCAATCCGCTCGAGCGCAGCGACGGCCAGAAGATTCCGCTCAAGCTGCTCAAGCTGGCCAAGAACGCTCCGCAACCCGCGAAGCCGCACGGTTCTGGTTCGGGTTCGGGTTCGGGGACGCCCCATGCGGGTACGGCCGGTGGAGAGCTCGGTGGCTATCCGCCCAGTGGTACGCTCCCGAAGTAGTGAGGGGCACAGCGCTGCTGTTCGTTGCGGCGGTGACCTCGGTGGCACACGCCGAGGGTCGCGACGCCGGATACATCTCGAAAGATGTGCTCGAGCTCGAGATCGATCAGTGCGTCCCCGATAAGGCGATCTCGAAAGAGGAGCTGCTGCGTCGCGGTGGCGAGTACTACCAGCGCGGCGAAGTGCTGTATCTCCAGGGCGATTACAAAGGCGCCGTGCAGGAGCTCGTGTCGAGCTACTGCCAGGTCCCGTTCTATTCGATCTTGAAGGATATCGGTCAGGCATACGAGCGCGAGCTCGAGTACGGCCGTGCGATCGCGTACTTCTCGCGCTACGTGCTCGATGTCCCAGCCGATGCCAAGCGCGCGAATTCGTGCGCCCCGGATCCGCAGGAAGACAAGAAGAACGTGCTCGCGCGCATCCAGGTGCTCGAGAAACTCCCGGCGAAGATCCGCGTGCAAGTCACGCCGAACGATGCGCACATCAGCATCGTCCAGGATTCGATCGTCAGGTCGTACGGCAACTCGGGCTCCGAGCTCGTCGTGCCAGGCGGCCCTTATCAGCTCGTGATCGAGCGCGCCGGCTTTCACTCGGTGACGCGCGAGATCCACCCGGAGATCGGCAAGCCGTACACGTACTTCGAGACGCTCAGCGCGATCAAAGGTCACCTGCGCGTTCGCACGATCCCCGGCGATGCCCGGATCTTCCTCGATAACCGGCTCGTCGCGAGCGGTCTCTACGAGACCGATCTGCCGGGCGGCAAGTATCATGTCTCGGTCGAGGCGCAGGATCGTGTGACGGTCGACAAGGATGTCGACGTCCTCGCCGACAAGGACGCGGACATCTCGATCGAGATGCCGCGCGAGCCGGAGTTCGGGCGCAAGCAGTTGCTGCTGTACAGCGTGTTCGGCGGTAGCCTCGCGGCGGCCTTCGCGCTGCAGAATCAGAATGGCTCGACGATCGCGAGTGCGTCGGTGATCGGAGCGGGCACCGGCTTTCTCGGGGTCTACTACGGCACCGATCGTAACCTGGCGCTCGGTACGAGCTCGCTCACCGTCTCGGCATCGCTGATCGGTGGCGTGAGCGGTGGTGTGCTCGGTGGCTTGATCAGCGGATCGCAGGACGTGGTGTTGCCGCTGATCGGTGGCGGGCTCGTCGTCGGTGGCGTCGCGGGGTATCTCGTCGGCGATCGCACGCATCCCACGCCAGGGGATGCGGCCGTGATCAACTCCGGCGCCTTGTGGGGCACCGTCGCGGGCAGCTTGTTCTCGGCGACGTTCAAGCCCGGTGATCAGATCTCCTCGGGGCTCGTGCTTTCGGGGCTCGGCATGGGCACCGTCGCAGGCGTCGTGCTGCAGCGCTTCTTCACGGTCAGCCGGACCCGCGCCTTGTTGATCGATGCGAGTGGCCTCGTCGGAGTGTTGCTCGCGCTCGCCGCCGAAAACGTCGTTCAACAGATCGTCGATAACCAGGCGACCTCGTCCACCGAGCGCACCGCGAACTACGCGCTCGGCGGGCTGACCACCGGGTTACTCCTCGGAGGCATCTTCACGCGCTCGATCGATGATCCGAAGCTCGCGATCACGCCCGCGGTGAACAACGTGCGAACGGGCTCGGTCTCGACGACGACATTCGGCATCGCCGGTTCGTTTTGATCCTGGTACCGTGGCGCCGTGACGCTGGAACGTCGCCCGAGTGCGTGCCCTCTCGATTGCCCTGATCTCTGTGGGCTCGAGGTCACGGTCGAGCACGGCCGCGTCCTGGCAGTCGATGGTGATCATCGCAGCTCGTTCACCAACGGGATGATCTGCGGCAAGGTCCGCAAGATCGCGGATCACCTCTACGGTCCCGATCGCTTGCTCTATCCGATGCTGCGCGAGGGCGACCAGTGGCATCGGCTCGGCTGGGACGCCGCCCTCGACCTGGTCGCGAGCAAGCTCGAAGCGATCCGCGCGCGCCACGGCGGCACCGCGATCTTGCCGTACCACTACGGCGGCTCGAACGGCTGGCTCACCGACGGGGCACTCGCCGAGCGGTTCTGGCGCCGGATGGAGACGAGCCAGCTCGACAGGACGTATTGCTCCGCCGCGGCGACCGCGGCCTCACGCGGGCTGTACGGCAAGATGCCGGGCGTCGCGCTCGAAGACTACGAGCACGCGAAGTTGATCGTGTTGTGGGCCGTGAATCCCTCGGCGACCGGGATCCATCTCGTGCCGGTGATCAAGCGCGCGCGCGAACGCGGTGCGAAGCTAGTCGTGATCGATCCGCGCGTCACGCCCTTGGCCCGCGGTGCCGACATGCATCTTGCCGTGCGACCCGGCGCAGATCTGCCGGTCGCGCTCGCGATCATCGATGCGTTGTTCGAGCGCGGTCACGCCGACAAACAGTTTCTCGCCGAGCACTGTGAAGGAGTCGACGAGCTTCGCCACCGCGCCGCACTGTGGCCGATCGAGCGCGCCGCGGCCGAGGCCAAGATCTCGGCGGCGCAGCTGTCCGAGTTTGTCGATCTCTACGCAGCAGCGTCGCCGGCGGCGCTGCGGCTCGGCTATGGCCTCGAGCGCAATCGCAACGGGGGTAGTGCGGTCGCCGCGGCGATCGCGATTCCGGCGATCGCGAACAAGTTCGGCGTGCGCGGTGGCGGCTTCACGATGTCGAACAGCGATGCGCCGTGGACCGTGAGCTCGGAGGCCGCGATCGGGACCGAGCCGCAGGTCGCGCGGCACGTCAACATGAGCGGTGTCGCCGAGGCGCTCGCGACGCTGCGCGATCCGCCGATCGAGTGCATCTTCATCTACAACGCGAATCCGGTCGCGACCGCGCCGGATCAACGCCGGTTGATCGAGCAGCTGCGCCGCGATGATCTGTTCGTGATCTGTCACGAGCAGGTGTGGACCGACACCGCGCAGCTCGCAGATCTGGTGCTGCCGGCGACCGCCTTCCTCGAGCATCGCGAGCTTCGTCGCGGCTACGGCAACATGCGGATGTACGATTCGCCGGCGGTCGCGACCCCCGCAGGTGAAGCGCGCAGCAACAACCAGCTGTTCGGGGCGTTGCTCGAGCGTTTCGGTCTCGTGCGTCCCGGCGATGCGATGACGGATCAAGAGCTCGTCGATCGGATGCTCGCGGCGGGCAGCCACGGCGAGGAGCTGCAAGCCTCGCTCGCGCGCGATGGCATCGCGCAGCCGGCGGGGACCGAGCGGCCCGTGATGTTCGTCGATTCGTTCCCGCCCTCCGGCAAGATCCAGCTCGTGCCGGAGGCGCTCGATCGCGAGGCGCTCGGCGGCCTGTACACCTACAAGGGCGATCCAGAGACCGAGGCGTTCCCGCTCGCCTTGATCTCGCCCGCGCTATCGACGCAGATCAGCTCGATGTTCGGTCAGCTTCGTCACGCGCCCGGCGAGCTCGAGCTCGCGACCGGCGATGCCGAAGCGCGCGGCATTCGCACCGGCGATCTGGTGCGAGCGTGGAACGCCACGGGCGAAGTGCGGTGCATCGCGAAGGTCACCGACGTGCGCCCAGGCGTGTGCGTGCTCGCGAAGGGCCTGTGGCGCAAGCACACCTCGAATGGCTACACCTCGAATGCGTTGATCCCTGGTGCGTACGCGGATCTCGGGGGGCAAGCCGCATTCAACGACGCCCGCATCCAGGTCGAGAAAGCCTAGCTCAGGAGCAGGATCGTCAACACGATGACGACGATCGTCAGCGCGACGATCCCGATCACGATCGCACTCCGGCCGAGCGAGCGCGTGACGGGCACGACGATCGGCATCGGCTCGGGCGGGACCTGGAGGATGCTCGTCGCGACCATCGCGGGCTGCGAGTCGTACTGGATCGAGATCTCGGGCAACGACGCTGACGCAGCGGGAGCCATCCGAGGCTGTGACGCTCGCGGCGACAGCGACGGCATCGGCGGCAACGGCAACGCGCTGTGCTGGTCGTCGAGCGGCCCACTCGGCGGCATCGTGCGCTGGACCTCGGCCGAGAGCTGCTGCACGCGGACTCCCGGTGCTGGAGTCGGAACGCGAAAGCCTGTCACGGTCTGCGGCACCGGTGCGGTCGCGCGTGGCGGCCGGGTGCGCTCGTCCTCGAAATCGTGGGCCCGCATCTGCGGCAGGTTATCGATCGTCTTGTCCGGATCGAGCTCCGAGAAGGAGGGACGCACCGGAGGCAGCGACATCGAGATGCCGGCGGCCGTCATCGTCGGAATCTTCGTGCCACGTAGCCGCTTGAGCACCGTGACCACGGCCGCGAGCGACGGACGATTCGGTGGGTCCTTTGCGAGCATCGCTTCGATCAGCTGCACGAGCTCCTCGGGCAGCCCGGTGACGCGTTCGGCGAGCGACGGCACCGGTTCGTCTTGATGCAGCAGGAGCGTCTCGACCGAGCTCGCGCCGTAGAATGGCGGTCGCCCGGAGAGCAGCTCGTACGACATCACCCCGAGGGCGTAGATATCGGTGCGCGCGTCGACGAGCTCGGACGCGCGCGCTTGTTCCGGCGACATGTACACGGGCGTGCCGAGCATCGAGCCGGTCAGCGTGCGAAAGTTGCCGGTCGGTGCGACCAGCTTCGCGAGGCCCCAATCGAGCAGCCGGACCTCGGGCCAGCCGCCCGGCACGTTCATCATGAACACGTTGTCGGGTTTGAGATCGCGATGGATGATGCCCTTCGCGTGCGCCGCGATCAGCGCCGAAGAGATCTTGTCGATGATCTCCGCGGCTTCGCTGACGTGGACCGCCCCCGTGCGCTTGAGACGGTCGCGCAGCGATTCACCCTCGAGCAGGTCCATCACGTAGTAGTGCCGACCGTCCGGCAGGGAGCCAAAATCGAAGATATCGACGATGTTCGGATGACCGATGCGATTGACCGCCCGGGCTTCGGTGATGAAGCGCTCGACCGCGGAAGGCTCGTTGGAGAGCGCGGGCTTGAGGATCTTGATCGCCGCGCGCTTGCCAATCAGGGGATGCGTCGCGGCATAGACCACGCCCATGCCACCGACGCCGATCATCTCGTCGATCAGATAGCCGCTGACGCTCGTGCCCGCTCCCAGCAGCGCGCCATCGTCGAGACCGCCCACGCGCCGATCATACTCCGATGCTCAGGCCACGATCGCGATCACGACCGCCGCCGCGATCGCGAGGACGAGCACGACACCGACGATCGACCACAACCGCCGACCCTTCGTTGGTGGTCGAAGCTGGGTCACTTTAGGCGTCGTGCGGGTCACCGTCGCGGGTGCGCCGACCCCGAGCTGCGTCGTCGGGACCGCGGATCTCGTCGCGCGAATCCCGGAGCTCGCGAGGTGGGCCAGCTTGCCCGCGACGCCGAGCACCGGTTCGGAGGGGTGACCAGATCTCGTCGAAACCACGGGAGCTCCTGCGGGCGGGGTTGCGAACACGGGCGCCGCACCGACGGCGGTCGCGCTCATATCGAGGCTCGGCACCGGGCGGTCGTAGCTCGAGACGTGACCGATCACAGGCGCTGAAGAGAGAGAAGGCTGGAGCCGCTTGAGCACCGCCCGCACGGCGACGAGCGAGGGCCGGTGATCTGGATCGATGGCGACCATCGCTTCGACGAGTTGCGCGAGCTCGGCCGGCAGCGAGCGGATCGTCGCGAGCATCTGGCTCGGCGTACCCGAGAGATCGAAGCCACCGGTCGCGAACCTGCGGGGTCGCTTGCCATCGAGGATCTCGAACGCGACCACCCCGAGCGCGAAGATATCCGTACGGTGATCGATCGCCTTCTCGCCGCGCAGCTGCTCGGGCGACATGTAATCGGGCGTGCCGAGCTGCGCGCCGGTCGCGGTACGAAATGCGCGCGCCGAGAGCAGCTGGTTGTTCGCCATCAGCTTCGCGAGTCCGAAATCGAGCAACTTCACGTCGAGCTGATCCGGATGCTCGACGAGAAAGACGTTGTCGGGCTTGAGGTCGCGATGCACGAAGCCTTTGGCGTGCGCGGCATCGAGCGCCGACGCGACTTCGTCGAGCACGGTCGCCGCTTCCGCCGCCGACAACGGTCCCCGCTGGAGCCGCTTGCGCAGCGATTCGCCCTCGAGCAGGTCCATCACGAGGTAGCGCCGGCCGTCGGGCAGGATGTCGAAGTCGAAGATATCGACGATGTTCGGGTGGCCGATCGCATTCACCGATCGCGCTTCTTGGATGAACCGTTCGATCGTCGCCGGGTTCTTCGAGAGCGAAGGCTTGAGCACCTTGATCGCGGCGCGCTTGCCGATGATCGGATGGGTCGCGCTGTACACGACGCCCATGCCACCGCGGCCGAGCTCGCCATCGATCACGTAGCCACCGACCGAGGTACCTTGGAGCTCGAGCCCTTGTTCGAACGGCTCGAGCTGCTCGGCCTGCCCGGTCATGAGGTCGTGATCGAGAGGTGGGATGGCCATCGCCTCGGTCACCCCCGCGTCGTCGTCCTCCTCCTCCACGAGAGGAAGTGTAGGTCAAAGCGTCTCGAGGAACGCGGCCAAGGCCTCGCGATCGGCCTTCGAGGCCGCCTGGAATGCGTCGTGCGAAGCCTGCGCTTCACCGCCGTGCCACATGATGGCTTCGGCGTAGCTGCGTGCGCGGCCGTCGTGAAGAAACGCGATGCCGTCGCGGATCGTCGTTGCGATGCCGATGCCCCAAAGTGCCGGCGTCCGCCACTCCACACCTTGCGCTTCGAAATCCGGGCGCGCATCGGTGAGCAAGTCGCCCATGTCGTGGAGCAAGAGGTCGGTGTACGGATGGATGGTCTGGTTCGACAGCTCGGGGATCGGCCCGGTGCCCGTGACGAGCGTCGGCAGGTGGCAGCTCGAACACTTGAACTGATCGAACAGCTCGCGGCCGTGGCTCGCTTCCGCATTGCGCGGCGCCGCGGCGGGCACGGCGATCGCGGATACGAGGAACGCCATGCCTTCCATCTGATCGTCCTGGATGTCGTTGTTGCCGTTGCCCTCGGGGAAGATGAAGCTCGACAAGCCCATGTCGTTGTCGGCGGCCGAGGCGGCCTGGATGTGCAGCGTCGGCGTGTTCGCCTTCCAGCCGAACCGACCGCGCTCGGTCGCATGGGTCTCGGGATTCCACACGTCGTTGAGCGCACCCGAGATGCCATCACCATCCGCGTCAGCCGGATCCGCGAGGGCATCGATGTCGACCGATTCGAGCAGACCCAGCCCGATCATCGGAGGCGCGATGCGAAACGACGTGCGCATGTCCACGGGAATCGCGTTGCCGAGACCATCGCGAATCGCGAGGTGCGGCGTGCGTAGCGAGATGGTCTCGCCATCACCGAAGGTCTGCACTTGCTCGGTCCACGTCAGCGTGATGCTCGCCTCGGCGGCGCCATTCGTCGCGTGATCCTGGAGCTGCGTGCCGTAGCCCGGGACCGAGACCGGACCGCCGGGCACATCCGGCGTGCCCTCGGGCAGGCTCACCCGCACGAGCGCTTCGGACTGCGGACCATTGATGTCGATGATGCCGGTCGGCCCGATCTGCGGTAGCCCGCGACCGAAGCCGACGTGACAGCCGAGACACGAGTCGTTGTTGTACTGAGGCCCGAGCTGCGGAATCTCCCAGACGAAGTTGAACGGGCTCGTGCCGAGCGTGAACTTCGATTGCTCCTCCATCGTGAGGTTCGCAGCGGGATGCGTGAACGCGGTGTACTTCCGATCGTCGATGGTGGTGTCGCCACCTTGTCGCGATTCATCAGGGCCGTCACTGCCGCCGCTGCATCCCGACAGCGAAGCAGTCAGCGCGACGAGCGCCAAGCGAGACCCCATGCCGAGCAGGATAGCAGCTACGCGAGCTTTTCGTTCGCGACGAGTTGCTCGTAGGTCTCGCGGGTCCGGATCACGGTGTAGGTGTTGCCCTCGACGAGGACTTCCGGGGCACGTGGCCGCGTGTTGTAGTTCGAGGCCATCGCGGCGCCGTATGCCCCGGCGGCACCGATCCAGATCAGCTCGCCGGCCTCGAGCGCCGGTAGCTCGCGGTCGCGAGCGAAGAAATCGCCGGTCTCGCAGATCGGGCCGACGACATCGGTCTTCACGAGCGGGCGATTCGGGTTCTTTAGCGGCTGGATCGGATGGAACGAGCCGTACAGCGCGGGCCGCATCAGATCGTTCATCGCCGCGTCGACGATGGTGAAGTGCTTGAGCTCGTTGTGCTTGCGGAACATCACGCGCGAGATCAGCGCGCCCGCACTGCCGACGAGCACCCGCCCCGGTTCGGTCATCAGCTTGAGGCCGAGCTTCGCGATCGGTGCGAGCGCCTTCTGCACCGCCGCGCCGTACTCGGCGGGCGTCGGCGGCACGCCATCGCCCTTGCCGTAATCGATGCCGAGGCCACCACCGACATCGACGTGGCGCAGCTTGATGCCGTCCTTGTCGAGATCCGTGATCAACTGCACGAGGCGCGCGATCGCATCGGCGAACGGCGAGGTCTTCGTCAGCTGACTCCCGATGTGACAATCCACACCGATGACCTCGAGGCCTGCGCGCTTCGCAGCATCGCGGAACAGCTCCGGCGCTTCGGCCATCGACACGCCGAACTTGTTCGTCTTGAGGCCCGTCGAGATGTACGGGTGGGTCTCCGGATCGACATCTGGGTTGACGCGGATCGAGATCCGCGCGCGCTTGCCCATCTTCTGCGCGACGGCATCGAGCGCGACGAGCTCCTCGGCCGATTCGACATTGAAGCAACCGATGCCTGCCTCGAGCGCGGTCTTCATCTCGGACTCGCTCTTGCCGACCCCCGAGAACACGACGTGCTCCGCGGTGCCACCAGCGCGCAACCAGCGATAGAGCTCGCCGACCGAGACGATGTCCGCGCCGGCGCCGAGCTCGACCAGCACGCCGAGCACGCCGAGTGTGGAGTTCGCTTTCACCGCGTAGCAAATCTCGTGCGGCATGAACGCGAGCGCTTCGTCGAACGCGCGATATGCACGCTCGATCTCGGTGCGCGAATAGACGTACGCCGGGGTGCCGACAGCCTCGGCGATCGCGGTGAGGGAGACGCCCTCGCAGTGCAGCTCGCCGTTGTTGTATTCGAATGGTCCAGACATCAGCCAGGGTTCTACCCTAGCTCGGCCTCGACGCGGGAAATCTCTGACAACACTCGCTCGCGTGCCGGACCACCGACGAGGTCGCGGCGATCGACGGCGCGATCGGGATCGAGCCACTCCGCAACATCGGCCTCGAACAACGCATGCGCACCGCGCAACGTCGCGAGATCCAATGCACTCAGCTCGACGCCACGCTCGTCGGCAACGCGCACGAGGTGGCCCGCAATATCGTGGGCTTCGCGGAACGGCACGTTCTTCGCGACGAGATAGTCGGCGAGCTCGGTCGCCACGAGGTGGCCGGCCCCGACCGCGGCGCGCATCCGCACGGTGTCGAACACGGTCGTGAGGATCATTCCTCGCGCGACTTCCAGACACGCGGAGACCGTCTCGACCGCATCGTAGAGCGGCTCCTGGGTCTCCTGGAGATCCTTGTTGTACGCGAGCGGCAGGCCCTTCACGACCGTGCACAGCGTCACCCACGCCCCCATCACCCGACCGGCTTTGCCGCGCACGAGCTCCGCGAGATCCGGATTCTTCTTCTGCGGCATCAGGGAGCTACCGGAGCTGTACGCCTCGCCGATCCGCGCGAAGCCGAACTCTTGCGAGGCCCACAGGACGAGCTCTTCGCCGAGCCGCGACAGATGGATCTGGATCAGGGCGCACGCTGCGACGAGCTCGATCGCGAAGTCGCGATCGCCGACCGCATCGAGCGAATTGCGCGTGAGCTCTCCGAAGCCGAGCGCGCGTGCGGTCTGCTCGCGATCGATCGGCAACGTGGTGCCCGCGAGCGCACCCGAACCGAGCGGAGATTCATCGGCACGATACGCGGCGTCTGCGACCCGACCACGATCGCGCGACAGCATCGCCTCGTACGCGAGCAGGTGATGCGCGAGGCGTACCGGTTGCGCGCGCTGCAAGTGGGTGTAGCCCGGCATCAAGGTATCGACGTGCTTCTTCGCCTGCACGACGAGCGCGCGGCGCAGCTCGTCGATCAGATCGATCAACTGTTCCGCGGAGCCGATCGCGTACAGCCGCAGATCGGTCGCGACTTGATCGTTGCGGCTCCGCGCGGTGTGCAGACGTCGGCCGGCATCGCCGATCGCGTCGACGAGGCGCGCCTCGACGTTCATGTGAACATCCTCGAGCGCGTCGTCCCAGGCGAGCTCGCCGCTCGCGAGCTTGCCCTCGACCATCTTCAGGCCCGCCGTGATCTTGTCGCGATCCTCTGCCGTGATCAGGCCACGCGAGGCGAGCATCTCGGCGTGCGCGATCGATCCGGCGACATCATGAGGGAGCAAGCGGCGATCGAAATCGACCGAGGCATTGAGCGCCGCAGCGACGGGATCCAGCGCCTGCTCGAACCTGCGACCACGCGCGCCTTTGGCACCTTTAGACTCGCTCGTAGACATCCGTGACCGTGATTATCACGACGCGGTTGGCGAAACGGGATTCCCCGTGATCGCCGTCGCCTGGAACAACCGGATCGCGCCCGCGCCGCCACCACCGCCGCCGCCGCCATCCTGATTCGCGGTGCCACCGGGGCCGGCGGCGGTCGTCGCACCTCCTGCACCGCCATCGCCACCATTGTTGCCACCGGTGCCACTCGCCGGCGCCGCCGTGATGCTGGTCGGCTCGTTGCCATTGGCGCCGCTGTTGTTGTTGCTGCTGCCCTCGCCGCCACCGCCGCCGTTCGCGAAGATCATGCCGTGGTTCGTCACGATCGGCGCGTCGAAGGCGATCAACCCGCCGGAGCCACCGCCGCCACCGCCACCGTTGCCGCCGTTCATCGCCGCGTTGCCACTGCCCGCGGCACCCGACGCGTTGATCGTACCGTTCACGATGATCTGCGTGTTCGCGATCAAGTAGACCGCGCCCCCGCCGAGGCCTTTCGAGCCGACGCCACCGCTCTTGCCGTCCTGGCCGTAGCACCCGCCGCGGATCGCGGTCGGCGGTTCGAGAGCCCCCGCCACGCCGCCGTTGTGGTTGCTTCCCTTGCCGCCCGCGCCACCGACAGCGCCGAAGCTGCCGCCCGCACCGCCGCCGTTGTTCTCGGGCGGCGTGCCCGGGTCGCACAGCGTGAGGTTGTCGGCAGCGACCGCGCCGGCGCCGACCTGACCACCGCGATGACTCGCGAGATCGATCGAATCAAGGGTGAGCGTGCTGGTCGCGACCATCACGAGCGGCTTGCCGCCGGTGACCGCGATCGCCCCCGTGGTCGTGACCTCGGTGCCCGCGATCACGCACACGGCCGGAGCGCCGATCACGGTCGTCGAGCACAGGCTCGAAGCGTCGGTGTCGATCGAACCCGTGATCGCGACCGCGTCTTTCGGGATGTCACCATCCGCGAAACACACCTTGCCGAAGCCAGTACCGAAGCACGTGACGCCCGTCGCCGGGCCATCGAGATAGACCTTGGCATCGACGTCGGAGGCATCCGTCGTCGAGCCATCGCCGACGCAGGTGTTCGAGAGCGTGCTCGCGGCGGCGCCAAACCGGTAGCCCGAGGCACAGCTCGAATCGGCGAAGCTGCAGTACCCACTCGTGCACGTACCGGCGCCGCATTGGCTGTCGCGTTCACATGAGAACGCACCACCGCCGAACGGGCTGCACGCGACGCACAAGCCGCAGCCGACGGCCGCGACGATGGTGATCCACTTCGCCATCGTCCTCGCCATCGTCCCCGATTGTACTGCAGGACCGAGTAAATCGGCTTATCCTTCTCGTCGGGTGGTCAAGCCTGCGCCACAGCAGTCCCGGTATCTCGGCCCCGGCGACAAGCTCGGGAGATACGAGCTGATCCGCCAGATCGCGATCGGCGGCATGGCCGAGCTCTACCTCGCGCGCACGCTCGGCTTCGAGGGGTTCGAGAAGCTCGTGGTCATCAAGCGCATCCTGCCGCAGTTCTCGAACACCACCAGCTTCGTCGCGATGTTCACGAACGAAGCGCGGCTCGCAGCGACCCTGCAGCATCCGAACGTCGCGCAGGTCTACGACATCGGGATCGACGACGGCGACTACTTCTTCGCGATGGAGTACGTCCACGGTGAAGACCTCCATCGCACGATGTTGCAGTCGCTCGAGCAAGGCGTGCCGATCTCGCTGGAGTTCGCGCTCACGCTCGGCACGGGGCTGTGCGCGGGCCTGCACTACGCGCACGACAAGGCCGGCCCCGACGGCACGCCACTCCAGATCGTGCATCGCGATGTGTCGCCCTCGAACGTGCTCGTCAGCTACGACGGTGCGGTCAAGCTCGTCGATTTCGGCATCGCGCGCGGCGCGCAGGGCAAGGTGATCACGGCGACCGGACTCAAGGGCAAGATCATCTACATGTCGCCGGAGCAGTGCCGCGCCGACGCCGCGCTCGATCGGCGCAGCGATATCTATTCGGTCGGCACGATCCTCTACGAGCTGACGTGCGGTCGTACGCCGTTCCACGGCACTGACTACGCGATCCTCAATCAGATCGTCGGCAGCGACGTGCCCCCGCCGAGCACGATCGTGCCGAACTTTCCGCCGGTGCTCGAAGCGATCATCCTCCGCGCGCTCGCTCGCGATCCGGATCAGCGCTACGCGAGCGCGCTCGAGCTGCAAGGCGCGCTCGAGGAGTTCGCGCATGACAGCCGGCTACGGATCTCGCCCCTCGTGCTCGCGCGGTTGATGGGGTCGTTGTTTCCCGCGCGGCTCGAAGAGTGGGCCGAGGCGAAGAGCCAGGGTGCCTTCTTCGTCGAGCAACACGTCGTGCAGACGCTGATCGACAGCGGCAAGACACCCGATCCAAATGATCCGGAGACCCGCGCGCAGATCAAGGCCATGGCCGAGCGGCTCGGCATCGAGGATCCGACCGCGCTGACGCGCCTGCCGATCGAGCTCGACGACGAAGTGCCGACCCACACCGCGCATCCAGCGCCGCGCAGATCGCAACCGGCGCTCTACGCGTATGGCGGCACGATGGTGAGCCATCCGCAGAGCGACGTGAACGCGACCCCCAGTGCATTGTACGCGCACGCGGCCGACGGTGCGGTGCCGATCGACACGCCGCTACATGCCGATGTGACCGATCGCGTCGCGGTGCCGCGGCTCGCATCGCCGACCAACTTCATCAAGTTGCCGCCACGGCGCAACAAGGTCCTCGCGGGGGTCGGGATCCTCGCGTTCGGCGGTGGCATCGCTGCGTTCATCGCGCTCGGTGGCGGTAGCTCGTCGGAGGAGCTGGTGCCGGCCACGCCGGCCGTTCGACCGACGGTGCAGTCGACCGTGCAGCCGACCGTGCAGCCGACCGTGCAGCCGATCGTGCAGCCGACCGTGCAGCCGATCGAGCAACCCGTTCCCGACGCTGCCCAGCCGGCGCAGACCCTCGAGGAACCGCCACCTGTCGAGGTCCCGGTGGCGAAACCTGCGCCGGTCTCTCATGTTGCAAAGCCCGTCGCGAAGAAGAACCCGCGCCCGAAACCGCGACCCGTGGCAAAATCCAAAGCGGAAAAGACGTGGGACGCCGACTCGCCGTTCATGCCGGTTCGCACCGACAAGCACTGATCTCGCTCGCGGCGCTGCTCGCGCTCGCTGCACCCGCCCTCGCCGTGCCGCGCTCGCGCGCGGCCAAAGCGCAATTCGCAAAGGGCGTCGCCGCATATCGCAAGGACGACTACGCCGGCGCGAGCGCCGCGTTCGGCAAGTCGTACGCGGTCGAGGCTGACGTGGAGACCCTGTTCGCCTGGGCGCAAGCCGAGCGCAAGCGTGGCGACTGCGACAAGGCGAGCGAGCTCTACGGCAAGCTCCTCGTCTCGAAGTTGCCGGCGGCGAACAAGACCGTCGTGCGGGACCAGCTCGAGGAGTGCAAGCGGATCATCGCCGACGACCAGGCCGCGGCCGACAAGGCGACCGCCGATCGCGCCGAGGCCGACCGCGCGCGTCAGGCCGAGGCTGATCGCGCCGCGCAGGCCGATGCCGATCGTGAAGCTCGAGCGCGAGCAGACCGCGCGCCGCAGGTCCCACTTACCGCGCCACCGGTCGTCGCGAGCTCCTCGCCTTGGTACAAAGATGGCCTCGGCGACACCCTCGTCCTGCTCGGTCTCGCGGGGGTCGGTACGAGTGTCGCGCTGTTGATGTCGAGCCACGCCGCCGAGGCCGACTCCAGGAGCCCATCGCTGACCTACCCTCAGTTCATCGCGCTCGACGACAAAGCGACCTCGCGCGGCACGCTTGGCATGATCGCGGGAGGCGTCGGTGTCGGCTCGATCCTGCTCGGCGTGATTCGCTACGCGACGCGCTCGACCGGCGCCTCGACGAACGAGGCGACGAAGGTCACGGCGTGGCTCGGCGGCGCCGGTGGCGGCCTCGCGATCTCTGGCGAGCTCTAGCTGATCTCGATGACGATCTTGCCGCGGGCGCGACCACGCTCGAGCTCCGCGAATGCTTCGGCCACGTCGGCCAGTGGATACGCCTTGTGGATCTGTGGCTTCAAGGCGCCGCTCTCGACCCACCCGGCGATCTCGGCGAGCTGGGTTCCATCGGGGCGCATGAACAGATAGACGAACTTCGCACCGCGCTTGGCCTCCTCGGCTCGGCGCTTGCGCGTCGCGAACCAGATCACGGGCGGGGCGAACCAAGGCAACCAGGCCTTCGCGAACGCGGCATCCGGCATACCGCCGACTCCGACGACGGTGCCGCCGCGCTTCGTCACCGCGAGCGAGTCGATCTCGGAAGCGCCGCCGAGCGTATCGAAGACGGCGTCGAGATCCTGCACCGCATCGCGCAGCTTCTCCTGCGTGTAGTCGATCACCTGATCGGCGCCGAGCTGCTTTACGAACGCGAGGTTCTTCGTGCTGGTCGTCGTCGCGACCCAGAGTCCGAGCTGCTTTGCGATCTGGATCGCGTGGCAACCCACACCACCGGCACCGGCATGGATCAGCACGCGTTGCCCCGGCACGAGCGCGGCACCTTCGCGCAGCGCCTGCAGCGCCGTCAGCGTGACGAGCGGTAGCGCTGCGGCCTCGCCGAACGACGCATTTTTGGGCTTCTTCGCGACGAACTGCTCGTCGGCACACACGCGCTCGGCGAGCCCACCCATGCGCAGCTTCTCGAGCCGCACGAAGACCTCGTCGCCGATCGCTGCGCGCGTGACCTCGCGGCCGATCGCCTCGACGACTCCCGCGACATCACAGCCGAGATGCAACGGTGGCTTCAACGCCAGGGCCAGCTTGGCCTTGCCGTCACGGATCTTGAAGTCGAGGGGATTGAGGCTCGCCGCACGGACGGCGATCCGGACATCGCGTGGACCCATCTCGGGCTCCGCGACCTCGGCAACTTCGACGGCTGCACCGTAGCGGCGCGCGATAACGGCTTTCACCGCCGGAGTATCGTCCGAATATCAGCCGATTTCTTCGGCGTACGTCATCACGAGGTACATCACTGCTTCGGTGCGCCCCCCGTTGCGATACGCGTGCGGCGTATCGGCTTCGAACAGCACCGAATCGCCGGTCTCGAGCTTGTGCGTATCGCCCGCGACATCGATCTCGATGGTGCCCGCGGTGACGACGAGGTTCTCCGAGGTGCCGGGCGGGTGAGCGTCGGCATCTTCGACCGCGCCCGCGGCGAGACGGAGCTCGTAGAACTCGACGCGACGCGGTTCGTCGAACGGGAACAACGCACGCGAGCTGAAGCTGCGATCCTTGCTCGTGAGGATCTTCGATTCCGCCGAGCGCAACACGAGGGCACCGGATTGCGTACGCGCGCTGATCAGCGCGGAGAACGTGACCTCGAGAGCGCGGGCGATCTTCCACAGCACGTTGATCGTCGGTGCACTCTGGCCGAGCTCGATCTGGCCGAGCATCGCGCGCGAGACGCCGGAGATCTGCGCGAGGCGCTCGAGCGAGAGACCGCGGCGCGTGCGCAGCCGCCGGAGGTTGGCGCCGACGACCGGCGCGAGATCCGCGGTCTCGGTCGGCGTCGCGGTCGTGACCGCGGACGGAGCGGGGAGCGCCGCGGAGGCTTCCTCGCTACCTCCGCCACGCGTGGTCTTGCTCTGTGTTGCCACGGACTTGTCGGCTTTCTTTTTGACCAGACCCAAACGGGATCTATATCCGTTATTGCGGAGAACCTCAATCCGCTATTTCGTACCGAACATCCGGTCCCCTGCGTCGCCGAGCCCCGGAACGATGTAGCTCTTCTCGTTGAGCCGCTCGTCGATCGAGGCCGTGTAGACCGGCACGTCGGGGTGCGTGGCGTGGAAGACCTGCAAGCCTTCCGGAACGGTCAGCAGGCACATGAACTTGATCGAGCGCGGCCCGGTCTTCTTGATCCGCGAGACGGCGGCGACCGCGGAATTGCCGGTCGCGAGCATCGGGTCGACGATGATCACGTCGCGCTCGGACATCGAGTCCGGAACCTTGAAGTAGTACTCGACCGGCGCGAGCGTCTGGTGGTCGCGGTACAGGCCGATGTGGCCGACGCGCGCCGACGGAATCAGATCCAGCATGCCGTCCAGCAAGCCGTTGCCGGCGCGCAAGATCGAGATCAAGACGAGCTTCTTGCCGTCGAGCACCGGCGCCATCGTCTTGCCGATCGGCGTCTCGACTTCGATCATCGTCGTCGGGAAATCGCGGCAGACCTCGTAAGCAAGCAGCGTGCTGATCTCGCGAAGCAACGTCCGGAACTTGCTGGTGCTCGTGTCTTTGTCCCGCATCAACGTCAGCTTGTGCTGGACCAACGGATGCGCGACGACGTGAACTTCGGCGGCCATTTCGGCCGGACCCTAACAGAACTAGCGCTGCGCGACGTGCGTCGGCGTAGCGGCCTGTGCCGCGGTCGAAACCGAGGTCACGCCAATGACAGCGGCGAGGGCCACGCAGGCCGCGAACACCGCGTCACGGAGGCGCGAGGTGCGTTGGCGAGCGGTGATCGACGCGAGGTGATTGTTCGTGGTCATGTTCGAGCTGTATTTCACGGACGGTGCCAGGTCCAAGCCCAGCGATCTCGGCTAGTTAGGTGGCGAGACAACCAGCCTGCGATGTCGCACGTCCTGTCGCAGGGACAGTCGCGGATCATGGCGATGTTCGCGGTTGCAGATAGTTAACCGTTGAGTTAACTATCTGGGAATGGACATCGCATCCAAACCCGTTCCCAAAGGCTGGTCGCGCATCTCTTCGAGCGTGACCTACGAGCACGCCGGCCCTGCCATCGATTGGCTGTGCCGGGTGTTCGGCTTCGAGCTCCAGCTCAAGGTCGATGGTGAGGGTGGCACGGTCGTCCACTCCGAGCTCACGCTCGGTGGAGGCTTGATCATGGTCGGCGACAACGTCGGCAAGGATCGACCCTGGCAGAAGAGCCCGCAGCAGCTCGGCGGCGGCTGCACCCAGGCGCTGTGCATCTACATCGACGACGTCGAGGCGCATTGCGAGCACGCGCGAGCGGCGGGCGCGACGATCGCGATGGAACCCAAGACGAGCGATTACGGCGACGACTACTGGGTCGACCGGAGCTACGAGGTGATCGATCTCGAAGGTCATCACTGGTGGTTCATGCAGCGCCTGCGTGACAAGACCTCGTGACCCTCGACCAGACCTTCCTCGCGCTCGCCGATCCGACCCGCCGTGGCGTGATCGATCTCTTGCGCGCGAGGCCGCGGCGAGCGAGCGATCTCGCCGCCGAGCTCGATGCGAGTCGCCCGGCGATGAGCAAGCACCTGCGCGTGCTGCGCTCGAGCGGCCTCGTCGAGACCTCGCTCGAGGCCGATGCGCGCGTGCGGGTGTACTCGTTGCGGCGCGAACGTTTCGGCGAACTGCGGGTCTGGCTCGATCAAGTCGAGCGCTTCTGGGGCGAGCAGCTCGCCGGCTTCGCGGCCCACATCGCGAGCCGAGGGGCGGTGAAGAAATGACGGGTGATCGAGCCGTCGCGATGGTCACGGTACCTTGCTCGCCCGAGCTCGCGTTCGAGGTCTTCACCACCGAGACCGATCTATGGTGGCGCCGAGGCGTGAGGTTTCGCGCATCGAGCTCGGGGGTACTCGCGTTCGAGCCGAAGCTCGGCGGGCGCCTGTTCGAGCAGTACGAGACGCACGCCTACGAGGCCGGCCGGATCACCGCGTGGGATCCACCGGCGCGGCTCGAGTTCGAATGGCGCGCCAGCAACTTCGCACCGGACGAGCTCACGTTCGTGACCGTCACGTTCGAACCGACGCCGAGCGGCAGCACGCGAGTCACCGTCGAGCATCGTGGGTTCGCGGCGCTGCGACCCGATCATCCGGTACGTCACGGCGCGACGGTTCCTGCCTTCATCGCGCGCATGGGGATGTGGTGGGGCGACTTGTTGACGGGCTTGCGCGTCCATGTGCCCGAGGCCACGCGAACCGGCACTTGACGCAGGGCGCCGTCGAGCAAAGTAAGCGCATCGTCGACGGAAACGTTATCCTCCGCGGTGATGCAGCACAGGGCGCTCGCGCTGGTTTTGCTATCCGGACTCGTCGCGTGTGGCGATAACAACGGCACGGGTGCCACGGTCGGAAGTCCCGATCATGTCGTCACGTCGTTGACGCCGAATCCGCTGATCGCAGGAGCCACGTTGACCGCGACGTGCACGGTGTACGACGCGAACGACAACGCGCTCGCCGGCTTCACGCCGACGTTCGCGATCTCGCCCGACGACGCGAACACGGTGATCACGGAGCTCTCCGCGGTTGTCACGAAGGCGGGCCACTACGCGGGCCAATGCAGCATCCCGGAGCTCGCTGGCGACTTCGCGCAGTTCGAGGTCGTGCATGCCTTGCCGGCGCAGATCATGATCGGCAAGGCGCCCGATCAACAGGTCTACCGGATCGCTACGGCCGTCGAGATCACGCACGTGGTCACCGACCCGTACGGCAACGAGATTCCCGAGGCCGTGGTCACGGACGCGAGCACGCCAGTCAACGGCCTGGGCCCGATCACGAGCGCAGCACCCGATGCGTTCATGTACGGCAGCGAGGGCAAGTATCACGTCCATGCGACCGTCGCGCCGCCCACCGATGCGGGTCGGGAGGTCAGCGCGGATCTCGATCTGATCGTCAACGAGAGCGGCCCCAAGATCACGTGCGGCTCGCCGCTCGACGGCACGATGCTGAACGCGGCCGCCGGCCAGGCTCTGACGTTCACCGGCACGGCCGTCGATACGAACGGCACGATGAGCGTCACGGTCGATGGTAACCCGGTCGTCCTGGCTGGCGATGGTTCGTTCAGCGCGCCGGTCACGTCGAAGTTCGGCATCAACTTCATCGATGTCGAGGCGACCGATACCTATGGCGTCACGACCGCGAAGGTCTGCACGTTCCTCGCGTCGTCGCAGTGGGTGGGCACGAACGCGCAGCTCGATGGTGCGGTCGCGCTCCACCTCGGTGCGGCGGCGATCGACGATGGGAACCGCGGTGGCGACATCAACTCGCTGGGCGACCTCTTGAACACGGTCGCGAATTCGAGCGGCCTCCACACCACGCTCGATAGCGCGCTCGTCGCGGCGAATCCGCTGCATCCGAACACCTGTGACCAGTCGGTGTTCGGGGTCTGCGTGCTCCGCGATCAGGTCGATTATCAGAGCTCGTCGCTGCCGGGGCCGAACACGGATACGTTGGCGCTCGTCGCGGGTGGCCTCGCGGTGACCGAGAAGATCGCGAACCCGGCGGTCAACCTTCGTATCCACGGTCAGGTCAGTGGTATCGGCTACGACACCACCGGCCCGGTGACGTTCGCGTACATCCAGGTCAGTGCGGTCTTCGACCTCGGGCTCGTCGGCGGTAAGCCGCACATGAGCGTGCGACCCGGGAGCGTGAGCGTCAGCGTCGGCAGCATCTCGACAGATTTCGGCGGCATCAGCGGCTGGCTGATCGACAACATCATCGTGCCGCTCGCGCAGGGCACCCTGAAGACGACCGTCAGTAACCTGGTCTCGAGCTACATCTCGAACAACTTCAACGCGGTGCTCGACAGCGTGGTCTCGAACCTCGATATCAGCTCGCTCGGCACGAGCTTCGCCGTACCGCGCCTCGATACCGGCTCGGTCTCGCTCGGCTTTGGCGTCGGATTCTCCTCGCTCGATACGTCGACGACGCGCGTGCTGTTCGGCATCGGCACCAAGCTCACTGCCGCGGCGGCGAACCTGTACCCCACGCTCGGTGCGCCCGTACCGGCAGGTGCGGTGCTGAACGATCCGAACACGGCCGGACAACCCGCGGGCGTCGCGGCGCATATCGCGATCCTCGATCAAGCCCTGCACGCGCTGTGGAAGGCGAACTACTTCCACGCGACGGTCGATGGTTCGACGCTCGGTGCGGCCCCCGGCACGACGGTCTCGCTCGACGCGCGGCTACCGCCCGTCGCGAACTTCGCGAACGGCACGGTGGAGGTCGCGCTCGGCGATGTCGATCTCACGCTCGATACGCCGGGCAATCCGAGCCTCGCGCTCACCGCAGGCATCCGCGCACATACGAACGTCACGCTCGTGGGGAGCTCGCTCAGCTTCACCGGCATCGTGCTCGACGAGGTTCATCTCTCGAGCGACCTCATCGAGCTCTCGGTGATGCAACAGCAGCAATTCCAGGATCTGGTCGCGATGCTCGCGCAGCAAGTGATCACGACCTCGCTCGACAATGCCTTGCCGGCGCTGCCGATTCCGAGCTTCACGCTGCCCGCCTCGCTCGGGTCCTACGGTCTGCCGGTCGGGAGCCGCCTCGGCATCACCTCGCCATCGCTCGTCCTCGCGCCGCCAGAGTTCGTGCTTCGCGGTGGCTTCGGGATCCAGTAGCTACTTCTTCGCGAGGCGCAGGAGCTGGCGCACGATCCCGAGCACCATCGTACGGGACTCCGGCGAGAGCTCGGCGATCTGGCGCGCGACCTCTTCGATCGCGCGGGGTAGGGCGGGTTTCGCGACCCGGGCGGGCGCCTTGCCGAACCGCACGTCGAGATGATTCGCGAGCCCGTCCTCGACGATCGCATGCAGCGTGCTGAACGGAATGTCACGCGTACCGCGCTCGATCTCGCTGACATACTTACCGACGATGCCAGCGCGCGTGCCGAGCTCGGCCTGGGTGTAGCCGCGTGCTTCGCGGCGGCCTCGAATCACCAAGCCAAGCGTTCGTAGTGCGTCTTTGGCCGTTGCCATCGCTCTCAGTCATCGGCCGGACTCGGATTAGGGATATCCACGTTCGGTGGACTTCTGTTTCGAGGTCCACGGCAGGTAGGATGTCGGTGTTGTCATGGCGCCCGCCCGGCCACTCGCTCTGGACCGGATGATTCGCGAGGCGATAGCGCGTGTTGGCGAGGTTCCAGGGGTCGAGATCGTGCTCGCGATCGATCCGGACCCGATCCTCGTGACCGCACGAACGGACCGGCTCGCGGAGCTGCTCGATCGGATGATCGGGAGCTCGATCGTGGCGGTTCGGCGGTTCGGCCAGATCCTGATCGCGGTCTATCCAGATAGCGACCTCAAGAGTGTCCGGATCGAGCTCGCGCACCGGGTCCCGCTCGATGCGACCGTCCTCGCGATCCTCGCGGAGTGCGGTGGATCGGCGACCGTCGAGCCCGATGCAACGATCATGTACTTTCCGCGCTCTCGCTAGCGGCTGACCATCTCGGACTCGATCAGCTAGAGTGGGATCGCGGCCATGAGCGATCACCCAAACAAGCGCCACTACCGGTTCTATGACCTCCTGATGGTCGGGTTCGTGACCGTGTTGTTGTGCTCGAACCTGATCGGTCCGGGCAAGACCTGCATGATCTTCGGCGTCACGTTCGGAGCCGGCAACCTGTTCTTTCCGATCGGCTACATCTTCGGCGACGTCCTGACCGAGGTCTACGGCTTCGCGCGCGCGCGCAAGGTCATCTGGGCGGGCTTCGGCGCGATGATCTTCGCGACGGTGATGGGCTTGTTCGTCGTCCACGCGCCCACCGATCCGAACGAGCCGTACAACAAGGTGCTCCAGCCCGCGCTCGAGCTCGTGTTCGGCAACACGTGGCGGATCGTCGTCGCCTCGATCGTGGCATTCTGGGTCGGCGACTTCGTCAACTGCTTCGTGATGGCGAAGATGAAGGTGCTGACCAAGGGCAAGCACCTGTGGACGCGGACGATCGGCTCGACCTTCACGAGCCAGTTCGTCGACAGCATCCTGTTCTACCCGATCGCGTTCCTCGGCCAGTGGGAGACCCGCACGATCATCGGCGTCGTGATCTTCAACTGGTTGTTCAAGGTCGTGGTCGAGGTCGTGCTCACGCCCGTGACCTACTTCGTCGTTGGCCGGCTCAAGCGCGCCGAGAACGAGGACTACTTCGACGACAAGACCGCGTTCACGCCGTTCTCGCTCGCGGACTAGGCCAGCGCGCGCAGATGCTCGGCGAGCTTGTAGCCGAGCGCGACGAGCGTGAGGCCACTGTTGGCGATGCCGGCGGCACGCAAGATCGAGCCATCGATCACGTACGCGTTCGGGATGCCCTTGACCGCGAAGAACGCCGGGGTCGTATCGGTCGTATGCTCGACGAACTGGTTCGCCGTGCCGGAGTGATGCGCGGCATTGCGGAACGCCCACGTACCGTGCGGGACGATCTTGGACTCGAGGATATCGTCGGCGAACTCCGCGAGGAACTTGTCGACACTTTGCTCGTACGAGCGCAGCTCCGCGGGCGTGACCTCCCAGTTGAGCAGCGGCTTGCCCGCGCCCTTCATCTGGATGCCGCGGGTCTGCAGCGGTGTCTGCTCGCCCAGGATGAGGAGCGAGAAGTAGGTGCCGCGAAACCCGAGCCGGGTCTTGAACAAGATCGCTTCGCGCACGGCCTCGAGGTTGCCGAGCAGCATCATGATCTTCTTCGGCGAGAACGGATCGTTGCGCAGGTCCGAGAGGATGTAGCGCGCGGGCCCTGTGATCGAGCCGAGCCGCATGTCCGCGGCCGGCCGCAAGTACACCGCAGTCTTGAGCCCTGCCGTCTCGTAGGTCAGGCCGGCACGAACCTCGGCCGATAACAGGGTGGTGCACGAGACCTGCTTGAGCCGGCTCTCGGGCTTGAGCTTGATCTTCGCGACGTACGCCATCGGGTGATCGTGATAGCCCGGTACGAACCCGGTCTCCTGGCCGAGCGACCTCGCGAGCAGCACCGGAGTCGCGAGCCCACCGGCCGAGGCGATCACGTAGTCGGCTTCGATTCGAAGGGTACGCTTGCCGTCCTTCACCTCGACGGCCCCGTCGGTGATCTTCTCGGCGTGGCCGTAGACCACCACGATCTGATCGCCGGGATACTTCTGGTTCGCGAGCTTCCACAGGTTGTGGCGCGTCTGCGGCAACACCATGTGCGCGACGGTCGCGCCACCGTGCTCGACGCTGGCCTTGTTCGCCTCCCACGCCTTGTTGCACTCGGCGAGATCGCTGGCGTTCAAGAAGAACGACCACGCCTTGTCGTAGTACGGCCGCATGCCCTTCGGCTCGATCCCGGCCTTGACGAGGTCGTTGTCGTCGAGCTCGATCAGCGCGTTGTGCCAGTAGTTCGTGGTGCCGCCGAGACCCTCGCCGCGATTGATCGAGGTGTTGAGATCGCCGGTCGGGCAATCGACATCGTCGAACAGTGGCTTCTGCTTCTTGCTCTGCTCGACGAGGGTGACCTCGAAGTCGTTGCGCAGCAAGGTGGCCACCAGGGAGCCGCAGAGGCCTGCTCCGATCACTACGACGCGCTTCTTCATCGGCGCGACCAGTCTACCGCCGCTTGCGCGAGACCGTCTGGATCTTGCGCCGACGAAGCCGCGTCGCTTCTTTCAGGCGGCGATCGGTGCGCTCGATGAGCTGGACCTGACTGTGCTTCGCACCCGAACCGTTGCGCTGGACGTAGCTGCCATCGGGCTGCATGTCCCACGCGCCACGCTGATCGCTCAACAGCGTATCGAGGATGAAGCGCAGCTCGGACTGCAATCGCGGATCTTCGATCGGACACAGGACCTCGACCCGCTTCTCGAGGTTGCGCTGCATCGCATCCGCCGAGCCGATGTAGTACTCGGCCCTGCCGGCATTGTGGAAGTAGTAGATCCGGCTGTGCTCGAGGAAGCGGCCGATCACGCTGACCACCTTGATCGACGACGAGACGCCCTCGAGGCCCGGTCGTAGCCGACACGTATCGCGGACGACGAGATCGATCGTCACGCCGCGCTGCGAGGCGCGATAGAGCGCCCGCACGATGTCGATATCTTCGAGTGCATTGAGCTTCCACTGGATGTGGCCGCGCTCGCCGGCGCCGACATTCGCGATCTCGCGCTCGATCTTCTCGAGCAGCGCTTGCTTGAGCTGCTTCGGCGCGACGAGCAGCTTCTGATACTTGCGGCGCGGCTTGTACCCGGTGGTGAGGTAGTTGAACAGCTCGGTGAGGTCGCGGCCGATCGCGTCGTCGCACGTGAACAGTGCGAGGTCGGTGTACATGCGCGCGGTGCCGGCGTGGTAGTTGCCGGTCGAGATGTGCGCGTAGCGGCGGAGCCCGTCGTAGTCGTTGCGCACGACGAGCGTGACCTTGGTGTGGGTCTTCAGCCCGACCACCCCGTAGGTGACGTGGATCCCGGCGCGCTCCATGCGCGTGGCCCACTTGATGTTCGCTTCCTCGTCGAACCGCGCCTTGAGCTCGAGCACGACAGCAACCTGCTTGCCGTTGCGCGAGGCGCGGACCAGGTGCTTGATGACCTCGGAGTCCTTCGAGGTGCGATACAGCGTGGTCTTGATCGCGCGGACCTTCGGATCGTCCGCGGCTTCCTTGAAGAACCGCTCGACGGACTCCTGGAAGGATTCGAACGGGTGATGGACGAGCATCTGCTTCACGTCGCGAAGCGCGTGGAAGATGTTGCCCTCGGTCAGGAAATCGACCGGCTGCGCGGGTGCATGCGGCGCATCGTGGAGCTCGGGAATGTCGAGCATGCCGACCTCCATGAGATCGCGCTGCCCGAGCATGCCTTCGGCCTCGAACACGTCGAGCATTTCGTCTAGACCGAGCTCGGCGGCGAGCCGACCGCGGAGTTGCGGCTGCATGTTCTTGTCGACCTGGAGCCGCACGACCGGCGCGAATCGCCGATTACGCAGCTCGATCTCGATGAGCTCGAGCAAGTCGTCGGCTTCTTCTTCATCGCGTTCGGTGATCGCGTTGCGCGTGACGCGGAAGAGCGAGCACGCCTCGATCTCCATGCCGGGGAACAAGAGGTCCAGGTTGTTCGCGATCACGTCGGCGAGATCGATGAAGGTCCTCGACGTACCGAGCCGGACCCACCGCGAGAGGCCACCACCGATCGGCACCTTGACCCGCGCGAGCAACGATTCGCTATCGTTCGTGTAGCGCAGCGAAACGAGCAGGTTGAGCGACAGGTTCGAGACGAACGGAAACGGGTGCGCCGGATCCATCGCCTGCGGCGTGACGAGCGGGAAGATGTTCTTGAGGTAGTACTCGCGGATCCACGCGCGTTCGCCCGCGTCGAGATCCTTGAACGGTGCGAGCCACACGCCGACCGCCTTGAGATCGGCGAGCGTCTTCTCGAGGATCTGGATCTTCTTGGCCTCGAGCCGCGTGATCAGCTCGATCGTATCGGCGATCTGCTGCTGCGGTGTACGGCCATCGGGGGTGACCGTGTGGACCTGCGCGCCGACCTGCTGCTTCAAGCCGCCGATGCGCTTCTGGAAGAACTCGTCGATGTTCGAGCTGACGATCGCGAGGAACTTCACCCGCTCGAGCAGCGGCGTGCGGTCGTCCTCGGCCTCGTGCATCACGCGCCAACAGAAGTTGAGGTACGTGAGCTCGCGGTTGAGATAGAGCTCGGGCGCATCGAGCGCGGTCGGCACGACATCGCCACTGGTCCCGGGTGCGGCCGGCGTTCGCCCGAGGACTTCGATCACGCGCAGCGACGGCCGCGGTGAGGGCTCGAGCTCGGGGACTGCATGCGCCGCGCTGACCTCGTGTGTTCCACTGTGTCGCTCGGCGGCCATCGAGCTCAAAGTATACCGCTAGCGTGACGGCAGCGTGACTTCGTCGCCGATCTGAAAGCGACAGAATTTCGCTTAGTTAAGTGTCTTGTTCTCGACGCCGTTGAGGACGTTGTACCAGCGCTTATCCTTGCGAGTTCCTTGGACGACCCAGACGTAGGGGGTCTGGACGCCCGCGTCTTCGATCTTCCAGTGCCCCAGGTCGACCTTCCACAGCGCCTTGCCGGTGCGTAGATCGACCGCGACGAGCTCGTGCCAGTCCGGGCCGCCGACCAACTCGTACGACCGGATGTGATCGGTCAGCGTGATCGGGCCAGGCTGGACCGTGATCGGATCGTGCTCGGGTGCGAGCCGAAATCCACCGAGCTTGGTCGCGTCGTGCATCGAGAGTGCGAACACCTCGGCGCGCCCGTTGCGCTCGACCCGAACGGTGACCGCGACATCGTTCCACGCGATCGCGGGGCGGCCCTTCTCGCCGGCGTAGTGCGGGATCAACGCCTGCCAGAGTTGCTCGCCCTTGTGATCGAGCTCGATGAACGAGCGGTCGTGGTTCTTCTCGTCGGAGATCACGAACTTGGTGTCCGCATCGATCGCGATCGTATCGATCACGTCGCCGGGCTCCGGTCGCGCGTGGACCATGTACCAAGCCCCGAGGCCCGCGACGCCGATGCCGACGACCGCGATCAGGGGACCGAGCCAGGGGATGCGTGCCATCTCAGCTCACCTCAACTCTGCCCGACGGGCTTGCCGCCTGCGGGGTTCGAGTAGTCGAACGGCTTGGGCCGCTCGAGAGCATTGCCGCTGGGCACCTTCGCCTGTGCGAGCACGCGACGACCGGTGGCGAAGAACAGCGTGACCTTCCCGGGCTCGGAGATCTCGACGACGCCCTGGCCAAAGTTCGGGTGCTCGACGCGATCACCGACGTTGAAGCTCTCGGACGCTCGGTACGACCGCGGCGGCTTCGAGAGGTCGGCGGCGACTTGCGGCTTGTCGAAGCGCTCCACCGGCGCCTTCTCGCGCGGCACCTTGGCGGTCGCCATCGAGGGCTGGCGCGCGGCCTTCGGCGCGGCTTTCGGGTTCTTGTAGCGGTGCTCTTTATTGCACTCCTTACAATGAACCTTGACGATCGAGTCACCTACCTTGGCGACCACCACATGCCAGACATCACCGCACTTGGAGCATAAGGCTTCGACATCGGCTCCGACGGACGCGCTCATCTGCGGCGCAGCATAGCAGAGCACATCGCGGATCAACTCGTGGTACTTCGTGGATGTGAGTCAGGCGGCGGCTGATGTGCTGGTGAGTGAAGGTCACGAGATGTTCCGAGGGGAACACTTCGAGCAGGCGGCCGACCGCTTCCGGCGCGCGACGGTGATGTTCCCGCCTCACTCGGTCGCGTGGAAAGGGCTGGGTCACGCCCTCCTGTGCATGGGCAAGCCGCACGAGGCGGCACGCGCGTTCGATCAAGCGATCGGCCTCAAATCGGACAGTGCGACGGCGCTGTGGGGTGGCGCACTCGCGCACGCCGAAATCGGCAACAAGGTCGTCGCGCAGAACTATCTGCGCCGCACGCTCGCGCTCCAGCCGACCTGGATCACGATGGCGCAGGGCGTCCCGCAGCTCGCGCACTTTCTCCAGGTCTCGACGCGAGCGGCCGACCTGCTGCGTCAAACCTTCGGTGCGTTCTCGGGTCGCACCTATCGCCACGCCGTGGAGACGCAGCGCGCCATCGAGGTGGGGCGGATCGCGAACCTGCCGGTGTTCGGGCAGTGGACGTTCGTCTCGATCGGCGTTTCGAACAAGGCGTGGCCCGAGGCGCGGCCGCGCGTCGAGCTGCTGATGGCGTCGACGGTCGATAGCGAGGTCTGCGGTCAGATCATCGCGAACCTCGGCTTTCACCTCACGACGACCGAGTTCTTCCCCGAGCCCGCAACGATGGTGCGCGACGTGGTCGCTTCGCTCGGCGCGGGCGAGCTCTCGCAACGACTCCCGCACGTCTACGTGTGCTCGCCCAAGGCATGGAACGTCCATCTGCCGCTCGAGGTCGGGCCGCCCGCGATCACGCTCGCGCAGATCTTTCCGATCAGCGAGACGGAGTATCAGACCTGGCGCAACCTCGGCGCCGAACGATTCGAGCGTTCGCTGGTCGAGCGTCGCGTTGACATCGCGGACCTTCGCCGCTCTGGAACGTGACTTGTTGGCAACGCGCAACTCGCGTTGCGGTGAGGTGTCTCGCTCGGTGTACGCTCGGACCTCGCGATGGCGCCCCTGATCGAGCTCGTCGACATCGCCCGCTACTACGTGATGGGTGATGAAAAGATCGCTGCGCTCGATGGCGTTTCGTTCTCGATCTCCCGCGGCGAGATGGTCGCGATCGTCGGCTCTTCGGGCAGTGGAAAATCGACGCTGTTGAACATCCTCGGCTGTCTCGATACGCCCTCGGCTGGTGAGTACCGGCTCGACGGCACGAATGTCCAGGATCTCTCCGACGACGATCGCGCACGCGTCCGCAATCGCCAGATCGGCTTCGTGTTCCAGAGCTTTCAGTTGCTGCATCGCGCCTCGGCGGTCAAGAACGTCGGGTTGCCGCTTCAGTACCGAGGTGTGCCCGCGCGGGAGCGCGACGTGCGGGCGAAGAAGGCGCTCGAACGCGTCGGCCTCGCCCATCGCACCGGCCACAAGCCGTATCAGCTCTCGGGTGGTCAGCGCCAGCGCACCGCGATCGCGCGCGCGCTGGTCACCGAGCCGTCGCTGTTGTTGTGTGACGAGCCGACCGGCAACCTCGATTCGTCGACGACCGAGGACATCCTCGGCTTGTTCAAGGTGCTGCACGAAGAGGGCAACACGATCATCATCGTGACGCACGAGCCCGAGATCGCGGCGCGCTGTCCACGTGCGATCCGCGTGTTCGATGGCAAGGTCACGCTCGACGGCAAAGGCAGCGAGGTCGCGTTCGCGAAGCTGGGTGCCGCATGAAGTGGACCGCGGTGGTGCTACTGGCGGCGTGTCATGGTCCGGGGGAGCAGCACGCGGCGCACACCGCGACCCGTACGGGCACCGTCACGCGCGGCGAGCTCGGCGACCGCGAGCTGATGACCGGCGAGCTGCGCGCGCCGAGTGCGGTCGACTTCGTCGCGCCGCGCACCGAGATGTGGCAGATCGCGATCCGCTGGATGGCCGAGGATGGCGCGATGGTCAAGGCTGGCGAGCGCGTGCTCGAGTTCGACAACTCGACGGTGACCGCGGATCTCGAACAGAAGCGGCTCGCGCTGCTCGATGCCGAATCCACGTTCCGCAGCGCGAAGGACCTCGCGGCGATCGAGACCGCGAACAAGCAGAACCTCCTCGAGCAGCACGAGGTCGCGTACGAAAAAGCCACGCTGCGCGCCGACGTGCCCGAGGATCTGCTCGCGAAGCGCGAGCTCCAGGAGCGCCAGCTCGAGAAGAAGCGGACGGAGGCCGAGGTCAAGAAGGCCAAGGCAGACGTAGTCTCGGATCGCCTCGCGAGCTCGCTCGATCTCTCGGTCAAACAGATCGAGCTCGACAAGGCGCGCCACGCGATCCAGGTCGCCGATCAGACGATCAAACAGCTGACGCTGGTCGCGCCTCGCGATGGCGTCGTGCTCGTGCAGGAGCACCCGTGGGAGGGCCACAAGTATCACATCGGTGATTCGGTCCAGCCCGGGTGGGCGGTGGTGTCGATGCCCGATCTATCGCAGGAGATGGAGGTCCACAGCGAGCTCTCGGATGTCGATGACGGCCGCGTCGACGTCGGTGAAGTCGGCACGTGCGTCCTCGATGCGTATCCGGATGATCCGATCGCGTGCACCGTCGTTGGCATCACACCCGTCGCGCGGATCAAGGGTCAGAATTCGCTGCGCCGCGCGTTCGACGTCAGGCTCTCGCTCGAGAAGGGCCGTTCCAAAGATCGGCTGCGGGTCGGCATGTCGGTGAAGATCGTGATGGTCAAACTCGGTGCCAAAGCGGCACTGCTCGTACCGCGGGGTGCCCGGCTAGCGAGTAACGTGAAGCTCGGCGCGTGCGATGCGCAGCACTGCGTCGTCGAGAGTGGCTTGCACGAAGGCGACACCGTCGTGATCGGAGGTGGCGAGTGAGGCGCGCGCTGCTCCTGATCGCGCTCGCGGCGTGCAGCAAGAAGCCTGCGGAGCTGCAATTCGTCGACGTCAAGCGCGACGACCTCGTGCTCGGTGTCGAGGTCAGTGGCGAGCTCGCAGCCGTGGATTCGACCGACATCCACCCGCCAAACATCGGCGAGATCTGGGACTTCAAGATCTCGAACCTCGCGTCCGATGGCGATGACGTCAAGACAGGCGCGCCGATCGTCGCCTTCGATCCTTCGAACGTGATGCGGGCGCTCGAGAACATGCAGAACGAAGCCGAGGCCGCGCAGAAATCGCTCGAGAAGAAGCGCGACGATGCGGCGCTCGCGCGGCGCGACGACGAGCTCAAGGTCGCCCAGGCCGAGTCCGCTCTGAAGAAAGCCGACTTGAAGGTGCAGGGGCCCTCGGATCTCGAAGCCAAGGTCAACCTCGAGACCGAGAAGCTCGACGAGCAGACCGCGAAGCTCGCGCTCGCCGGTGCGAAGTACAAGGCCGATGCGACGAGGCGCTCGGACGAGCAAGAGATCGCGCAGCTCTCGGAGAAGGCGACCTACGCGAAGCATCGCGCCGAGGTGCTCGCGAAATCGCTCCGGGAGATGGAGGTCGCCTCGCCGCGAGATGGCACGGTCGTCCTCGATACGAACTGGCAGGGCGAGAAGCGCAAGGTCGGCGATGCCTCGTACCGCGGCGATACCGTGATGCGGATCGTCGGGCTCGCGAAGATGAAGGGCAAGGGGATCGTCGACGAGGTCGACCTCGCGAAGGTCGCGGTCGCGCAGCCCGTGCGGTTGCGACTCGACGCCTTGCCCGATGTCGAGCTCCACGGCTCGGTGACCGAGATCGAGAAGAACGTCGGTGCGAAATCACAGGTCGATCCGAGCAAGGTCGCGAAGCTGTCGATCGAGCTCGCGAAGACCAGCGTGCCGCTGCGACCGAACATGCGCTTCCGCGGCCAGGTCGAGACCGAGAAGCTCGCGCAGGTCATCCAGGTTCCGACCGAAGCGGTGTTCGTGACGCCCGAAGGTCCAGTCGCCTATCGCGCGACGAGCGGGGGCTTCGAGCGCGTGAAGCTCGTGCTCGGCAAGCGCTCGGCCTCGGCGATCGAAGTAAAATCGGGTCTCGCCGCGGGTGATCGCGTTTCGCGGATAGAGCCCGGAGCCGCGAAATGAAACGCCTCGCCGTCGCGCTCGTCGCGCTCGCGGCCATCGGTGCGGGCGTGTGGTGGTTCGTGCTGCGCACGCCGCTCGTCCACGACGAGACCTCGACGTATGTGGCAAGAAAAGAGAAGTTCGTTCGTCGCGTGAATGCCGAGGGTAACCTGCGTGCAGTCAAGGCGACGAAGATCACCGCCCCGCAAGGAGCCGGCGATTTCGGTCCGATGAAGGTCGCGTGGCTCGCGGCCGACGGCACGTACGTGAAGAAAGGCGAGCCGGTTGCGAAGTTCGATCCGAGCGATCCAGAGAAGCGCCTGCGCGATGGCCAATCGGACCTCGCGTCGGCGAACGCGAAGTACGCGAGCGAGCAGATCAAGGCGAAGACCGCGATCGCGGGTCGCGAGACCGATGCCGAGATGGCGGCGAGCGAGCTCGATCAGACCAAGCGCTTCCAATCCAAGGACGCGCAGATCTTCTCGCGCAATCAGATCATCGAATCCGAGATCGATGCGAACCTCGCCGACGCGAAGCAAGCGCATGCGAGCCAGGCCAAGCAGATCGAGCATCGTCGGTCGCAATCGACCTCGGCGGTGATCGGGGTCCAGCGCCAGAAGGCGCAGCTCGCCGTCGATCACGCGAACAAGGAGCTGCGCTCGATGGAGCTCGATGCGCCCTACGACGGCATCCTCGTGCTCAATCGCAACTGGCGCGGTCAGCTGCGCAAGGTCGGCGACTCGCTGTTCCCCGGTCAGCCGGTCGGCGAGATTCCGATGCTCGATGCGATGGAGGCCGAGGTCTACGTGCTCGAGGTCGATGGCAGCGGCCTCGTCGAGAACCAACCCGCCGAGGTGATCGTCGAGGCACGCCCGGAGCAAGTCTGGAACGGCAAGGTCCGCGTCGTCGACAAGCTCGCGCAACCGCGCGATCCGAACTCGCCGGTCAACTACTTCGGCGTGACGATCGCGCTCGCCACGACCGACAAGGCGATCATGAAGCCCGGCCAGCGCGTGCGCGCGACGCTCGTGCTCGATCAGGAAGACGCGATCGTGGTGCCGCGGCAGGCGGTGTTCGAGAAGGACAACAAGCCCATCGTCTACAAGCGTACGCCGACCGGCTTCACGACCCAGGCGGTGGAGCTCGGCGTCTCGAGCGCGGGGCGGGTCGTGATCAAGAGCGGCATCGTGGAAGGCGACGAGATCGCGCTGCGCGATCCGACGCGCACGCTCGACGCGCTCGGCAGTGCCGGCTCGGCGGAAAAGGCGGCGAAGTGAGGCGGCTCCTCGATGCCTTCTCGACCGCGTTCGGCAGCCTCGGCGAGCACAAGCTGCGCACCACCCTGACCATGCTCGGCATGATGTTCGGCGTCGGTGCAGTGATCGCGATGCTCTCGATCGGCGCGGGTGCGGAGCGTCAGGCGCTCGCCCTGATCGACAAGCTCGGCACCCGCAATGTCGTGCTCCGCGCGAAGCAGTACAAGCCCGACGAGCTCGCCGAGCTCCGCAAGAAATCGATCGGCCTGTCACAACGCGACATCGAAGCGATCGACGAAGCGGTCCCTGGCGTCTCGTTCGCCACGCCGCGTGTCGAGATCGATCCGTACAAGATCCTCGCGGCAGGTGCGAAGACCACCGCGCAGGTCTTCGGCGTCGGCGAACGGCATCCCGAGGTCACCGCGTTCGCGCTCGCCGAGGGCCGATTCTTCGACAAGCACGATCTCACTCGTCACGGCCAGGTCTGCGTGATCGGTGCGGGCGTGCGCCGCGATCTGTTCGGCGCCGACCCCGCGCTTGGCAAGGACGTCAAGATCAACGACGTCTGGTTCGAGGTCGTCGGCGTGCTCGCGCCCGAGGCAAATCCGGTCGCGCAAGTCCAAGGTGTCTCGGTCTCCTCGAGCGAGCACGAGATCTACGTTCCCTCGACGACGGCTCTGCGCAAGCTCGAGCGTGATCCGATGAAGTCGCCGCTCGCCGAGATCGTGGTCCGCCTCGACGAGAAAGCACCGGCGGGCGAGACCGGCGCCGTGATCGGTACGCTGCTCGATCGGCTCCACGGTGGCGTCCGCGACTACGACATCGTGGTGCCCGAGGCGCTACTCCAGCACTCCAAGCAGACCCAGCAGCTGTTCAACCTCGTCATGGGCTTGATCGCCGGCATCTCGCTGCTCGTCGGTGGCATCGGCATCATGAACATCATGCTCGCCTCGGTGCTCGAGCAGACTCGCGAGATCGGGGTGCGCCGCGCGGTCGGCGCGCGCCGCTCCGATATTCGCTTCCAGTTCCTGGTCACCGCGTTCTCGCTCGCGCTCCTCGGTGGGCTCCTCGGCGTCGCGCTCGGTGTGGCACTCGGGCGCGGCGTCGCGGTCTACGCCGATTGGCCGACGGTCGTCACCACGTGGTCGATCACGCTGTCGCTCGGCGTCTCGATCATCGTCGGTGTCGCCTCGGGCCTGTACCCCGCGATGCGCGCCGCGAAGCTCGACCCGATCCAGGCGCTTCACGCCGAGTAGGGAGAGCGGGAAAGCCAGGTAACGGCCGGCAACTCGCGGGCTGCCAGCAATTGACTTCCCACCCGATCGCCGACGACCGTGTAGTCATCATGGACATGACGTCTCGGCTGTTGATCGCGCTGGGGATGGTGGGGTGCGTCGATGCGCCGCCCCACGCGGTCGTCCACGCGCGAGCCGGCATGGCGAGCCTCGGCGGTCCGGTGCTGGTGTTGCCGACCCGCTGTATCACGGCGTTGGACGCGATGTACTGCGTCCCTATGGCGGCTCCAGGCGTCCGCGCGCCCGTACCGGCGAGCTACGCGGAGCTCATCGATCCCTCTCTCCGGCTCAAGCTCGAGTTCGCCGGGTACACGCTCGCCGAGGCCGCCGTCATGACCGTGACGACGCGCGATCGGATCGAGACGCAAACGTCGACGACGCACGACGACGCGCTTCCGATCAAGACCACCACGAGCGAGGTCACGCCGGCCCTCTCCCTCGCGGAGCTCGCCGAACCGGAGGTGGTCGCGGTCGCGCGGTCGCTCCGGCTCGCGGGCATCATCACGTCCGTGCTGGATGTGGCGTCCGCACCGCACGGCACGGCGCGATACACGCTGACCGTGACGCTGCGCGAGCTCGACCGGCTCGACCCGGTGTGGTCGGTCACTTGCTCCGAGATCTTCCTCGGCAACGAAGCGACGTCCAAGCTCCTGGGCAACTGCGTCGGCAATGGGGTGCTCGCGGTCTACGCTCCGGACAACTTGCTGGGAAGGCCGCTGTGAGGGCTGCGGTGCGAGCCCTGGTCCTGGTCGCAGTCGCGGCGTGCGGCGTCGAGCATCTGCCACCCGTCGTGCTCGTGCGTCACGGTGTAAGCCCTGCCGCGATTCATCGCGTCGTGTTGCTTCCCTCCGAGTGCGCGTCGCAGATCTGCAAGGGCCTCGACGCGATCGTGGCCTCGGAGCTCGCGTTCCGTGGCATCGATGTCGTCGACCTGAGCCGGATCGCCGCGGTCGAACGCACGCGCACCGAGCTCGAGATCACGACGAGCCTCACCACGAACGTGCGGCCGACGAACACGCACGATTTTCGGCGCATCGAAGTGTCCGGCCCGTTGCTCTCGGATGTCGATGTCTGGTCGATGCGCGACCAGCTCGCCGCGATGGGCGTCGATGCCGTGGTCCGCGTGCGGACCGCGACGATCCAGGCCAAGCCGCAGCTCGAGCTCGGCTTGATCCGCGTGACCCGAGCCAGCGATGCCTCGCTGGTGTGGGCCAGTGCATGCCAGGTCGAGCTCCACGCGGCGACGACCCCGATGCGCAGCGCGGAGACGGCGTTGCGCTGCGCACTGAAGGGAGGGCTGCCATGAAGGCGCTGGCCTGCCTCCTTCTCTCCGGCTGCGCCATCGGTGCGGGCGGAAGCTCGGTCGGCGAGTGGCGCGCCAAGCGGGTGGTCGAATCGACCGCGTGCCTCGAGACCAGCCCTGGCGTGTGCGGGAAGACCGTCGTGATCGGCAGCGACCAGCCGCCACGCAGCTTCGGCGGCGGCATCTTCACGTTCTCCGCCCCTGGTTACGCGCGCGCCGAGACCCGAGGGACGTCCGAGAGCGCGTTCGTGCTCGACGGATCATTCGAATACCTGCGTGGCCGGGGACCCTTCGCGCTCGGTGCGCGGCTCGGGCTCACGCTCGTCGATGGTCAGCAACACAGCTGGCTCGTGATGCCGGTGACCGCGATGGCCTACTGGGGCGGAGCGTGGGGCACGGTGTTCGCGGGCGTCGGTTACGCGCCGCTCGCGAAGGTGAGCGCGGTTGGCGTCTCGACCACCTACGAGCACGACGGCATCGAGGCCTTGCTCGGCACGCGTATCATCTTGCGCGAGACGCTCGGCATCTCCATCTCCTTCAGTCCCGAGGTGCGCTACCAGCTCGTCGGTGATTCAACCCTGATCTCGGTCGTCGGCAGCCTCGGCCTGCACTTCTAGCAAGGAACCTCATGACGTCTCTCCAGCTCTTTTCTTCCATGGTGCTCGTCGGATGCGCGTCCTCGGCGGCGCCCGTGCTCCATCCGCAAGCCATGCACGGCGAGGTCACCGATCCACCCGGCAGGGTGCTCGTGATGTCGGCCACCTGCGGCAGTGTCGAACACGAGTGTCGCGATACCTGGGCGCCCGCTGTCGACCAGCTGGTCATGACCGGCCTCGAGTTCCACGGGTATCCGACGATCGATCCCGCATCGCTTCGCAAGGACGAGCGCCAGCGAACCGAAACCACGGTCGCGGGCGAGACCACGACCGTGTCCGACTCGAGCTCGACCACCAAGTCGGCCGAGATCGTCTTCGTGATCCCACTCGTCGGTGCGACGACGTCCGACGCGCACAGCGTGCAAGTCGTCAACTCGCGCCAGAAGACCATCGTGCTCGAGGGAGCGCGGTTCGAGGACCTCACGCTCGCCGATCGGCAACAACTCACCGGCGCCGCGAAGGCCGGTTCGGTGCTGACCACGCGGATCACCGTCGGTGCGAACTATAGTAACTGGCGGGTCGCGCAGAACGTCGAGGTGATGCTCAAGCTCGCATCGCCGACCTCGGGCAAGATGCTGTGGTCGACGCGCTGCGAGGCGAGCTCCGAACAGTTTGCTTCGGTCGACCAGGCGATCGAGAACGCGGCGCGCTGCGCGGTCGGCGCGCTGACCGGTCCGTGATCTACCAGGTGATGACGACGGTGCCGGCCCCGGCGTGATTACCCGGCGTGTTGATCGCGTTCGTGCCGTTGTTGATCGAACCACCACCACCACCGTTGTACGTGCCGCTGCCGTAGCCACCCGCACCGCCGCCGGAGTAGCCACCGCCACCGCCGCCGGTGAAGCCTGCCGCGCCGCCACCACCGAACGCACCCGGCCGACCCTGGTCGCCTGCCGCGCCGCCCGTCGAGCCGTTCGCGAACGAGAGGCCGGGCCCGTTGGGCGAGCCATATGTCGACGATCCATCCGAGCTGCCGATGCCATTGCCCGAGTAGCCGCCTCCGCCGGTGCCACCCGCATAGCCATTGGTGTTCGTGAAGAACGTGCCGCCGCCGCCGGCGGTACCGCCCGCCGCGCCTGGCATCATGCCGGACCCCGCCGCGCCATTTTGCGTGATGAGGCCAGGGCCACCGTTGCAGCCACCACCATTGGCGAGCGCGACGCTACCGCCTGCACCACCACCCCCGCCGGCGATCACGAGGATCGTCGTGCCTCGGACCACGTACGAGCCACCACCACCGGTGCCACTACGCTGGCCCGCGTTCGCCGTGCCGAGGCCCGCGACGCCTGCCCCACCGACGACGATGCTGAGCGCCTGGGCGGCCGCGACGGGGAAGTCACCCTCGAGCGTTGCACCGAGCCCACCCGTGAAGGCCTGCCCGGTGACGCTGCCACCTTGACCACCGGCGGCGAGCACGTGCAGCGAGGTCACACAGGTCGGCACCGCGAACGTCTGGATCGCGACGGTCGGCGTGAACGTCATCGTGCCGTGGTTGAGGTTCGCATGCGCGCACCCGGTCACCGTGTCGCAGCTATCCGTCGTGCACACATCGCCGTCGTCACACGCATTGGTCGCGTGGACGCACGTGTCGTTGGCATCGCAGCTGTCGGTCGTGCACGCGTTGCTGTCGTCGCACGAGATGGTGCAGACGTGCGACGTGGTGCCATCGGGTATGGTTTGACCGCCGTCACCGCCGCCGCCGCTGTGGCCGTTCGGTGTGCCCGCGACCGCGCACGCACTAAGTCCCAACGCCAAGCAGGCGGCCCTCATCAGGCCGACTATTACTTATGCGGGCGGGCGACGTCGAGCTGAATGTGACGTTGCTCCAGGAGCTCGCCGGTCGCCTTGAGGAGCGCCGCGGTCGCCTTCTTGTGGACCAGGACCGCCGTGAGCTCGGCCAGTTGCGCCGCGGCGAGCTCGTCTTGGTGCTGGCCGAGGACGAAGTTCGAGGACTGGTTCGAGAGGAACTTGCGCTGCTCGACCTCGAGGCTCTCCGTCGAGAGCTGGCGAAACTTCGAGGCTGCGAGCACCTGACGCGCTGCGCTGGTCTGGTCGCGGACCGCCTGACGCACCGCGAACCAGATGTCCTGGAGTGCCTGGTCGCGGCGGACGATCGCCATGTCGTGGTGCGTCTTCTCGATCTCGGCCTGGGCGCGGGTCGCGCGCTGGAGTGGGGTCCACGAGAAGTTGAGGACCACGCTATAGGCGTGTGCATCGGCATCGCCGACCTCGTTCAGCGTCGAGCCATACGTATTCTTCTGGCCGATCAGCTGGCCCGAGAGCCCGAGGTCGAGCTGCGGCAAGCGGTTGTTCTCGGCCTGGCGTACGGCGAGGAGCGCGGTCTGCAGATCGAGATCGAGCTGGACGACCTCGGGGCGATGCTTGATAGCGATCGCGAGCGCGTCTTCGGCGGAGCTGGTCTGCGCATCGAACTGCGGTGGCTCGACCGGCAGGATCGGCCGCGTCCACTCCTCGTGGGCGAGGTTGAGCACCGCGCGCAGTGTGTCGTAGCTTGACTCGATCGTCGACTCGGCGACCAGCACCTGGAGCTTGCGCTGAGCGAGCGTGCTCTCCGCGGCGATCAGATCCGAAGGTGGCATCAGGCCCGCATCGATCTGGCGCCGGGTCAACGCCATCTGATCCTCGGAGCGCTTCTGCGAGCGCAGCTGGAGATCGTAGCTGTACAGCGCCTGGACGACATCCCAGTACGCGTCCTCGGTCCGCTGGACGACATCGGCCGCCGCGACCGCGAGTTGCGCACGCTCGCGCTCGGACGCGATCTTCGCGCGCAGCAGCTCGACCCGGGGCACGACGAGATCCGGCGAGAATCCGCGCAGCAGCGGCTGCGTCACCGACGCGGTCAAGGTCGCGCGATAGTTCAGGGGCTCGACCGCGGTGCCCGCCGACGAGCGGGCGCGACCATTCGAGAAATCGAGCGCGACCTGCGTGCCGGTCTCGAGCCGATCGCTCAGCGTGATCCGCCAATCGTCGGTGACGAACGAGATGTTCTGGTTGGCGTTACCTTCCTGCACGGTCAGCGGCGGCGAATCGGAGCGGTTGTGATCGAGCTGCGCCGAGAGCACGGGCTCGAAGGCGCCCGCCGCGACGGTGATGCCGAGCTTGGCGACCTCGACTTGCTGTCGCTCGACGACGATGCCGAGGTTCTGATGCAGCGCCACGCCGATCGCTTCGCTCAGCGAGAGCCGCCACACCTTCGCGGCTTCGACGGACGGGGGCAACGGCGGCAAGGCCGCCATGAAATCGGGCGGCACGTACGCGTCCCCATCTGCGTGCGCAGCGCGCGCGAGCATCGCGAGCGCGATCGCCACCCTACCGAGCTGTCGGCTGACCACCATGTTCGCGAGCGTACTCTCGCGGCGCGCTAGAGCGCGTCACGAGCAGCGACGTTCAGCGTGATGACACCGGCCTCGAACCCTTGTTGCGAGCGATCCGGCAGGGCGAAGCCAGTCGGGACGTTTTGGTTGTCGAAGCCGCTGTACACCATGTAGCGGCTCGAGCCCTTCGCCGCGACGTCGGCCCCGGTCAGCAGGCCGAGGTGCTCGCCGGCATCTGGCGTCGTCGCATTCCACTGCAGGTCGCGGATCCCGGCATAGTTCACCGACCAGGTCACGCCGTCGAGCGACGTGGCGTGCCACACCCCCGCCATGTTGTTGAACACGATCGGCTGGTTCATGTTCTCGGTATCGGCATCGCTGTGCAGCCACATCTCGTAGCGACAGTGGGTGGCGTCGTAGATCACGCTCGGTTGCCCACCCCCGCTCGACGGGACGGCTGACATCCGGAGCAGCGTGTGGACCGGCGCTTCGGCGATGGCCCAATGGATGCCGTCGACCGAGGTCGCGTGCGAGATGCCGTATGCGCTCGTGTTCGAGCAGCCCGTGCCGTTGCACGCGAAGCTCGAGAACCACAGCTGATAGGTGCCGTTGACCAGCACGACCTCGGGATCGGCGACGATGCCTTCGGAGCCGGAGAACACGTCGGCCGCGGTCAGCACCTGACCTGCGAGCGCGTGCGGCGACTCCGTTGCGGACACGCGCGTGAACGTCTTGCCGTCGGCGGAGAAGGCCGCGCCGATCGCGTAGTTGTAGAATCCTTTGCCCTGATAGTTCGGATCGTTGCCGCCGCTGTAGAGCATCAAGTACCGGCGATCGGCGGGAGCGTCCGGGTTGTAGACCACCGTCGGAGTTTCCGTCGTGCCGTGGTCCCACGCACTCGTCGCGGTCGGCGTGACGAGCGACGGCGCGTCGTCGATCGTCCACGCGGTGAGATCCGGGCTCTCGGCGTGGCGGATCATCGACGTGATCGCGCTCTGATAGTTCACCGAGTTCGGGCCGTGATAGTAGAGCTCCCACATCGAGCTCGCTTCGTCCCAGCGCAGATCCGGATCGGTGATCGCGATATCGACGGTGTTGTTCGTGTACGTGTGCGTGCCCGAGATCAGCCGTGGTGCGGGCGTGCGGCGGTAGAAGTTGCCGATCGAGCCGATCGGCTGACACGCGCTGATCGGCGCATCGGAGCCCATCTGGAGTGCGCCGTCGACGGTGGGTTTGTCGTTGCTGCCGCAGGCAGCGAAGAGGATCGCGAGGATCGCGAGGGCGGCGTACTTCTTCATTTCAAGACCAGCTCGTAGGTTCCCGCGCAACCATTCGCACAGTCGGGGCCCTGACCACCATAGAGAACGACGCGGTCGCCGATCGGATCGAACGCGACACCAGTGGCGGCACGCGACGGCAGGGTTCCACCCTCGTCGATCTTCGCGAAGACGCCATCGCTGCCCGCGCGCCACGTATCGTGAGTCGGAGTGCCAGCCACGTTGCCACCTATGATGAAGGTCGCATCGGCGCCCGGGATATGGACGAGCGACGCGTCGCCGCGGTTGATCCCGGTGCAGGTCGTACAGACATTGGTCCAGGCCGCCCCATCGAAGGCGAAGAGCCCGTCGGCGGCGCTCTTGCCGGAGTTATCCTGGATCGCGAGGATCCGATCGTGATCGGAGTCCACGGTGACCGCGGTTCCCTCGCCACCCGTGTTCGCACTGTTGCGTGGCTCGACCGTCCACCGGTCGGTCTCGAGCGAGGACAGATCGTCCTTCGCGACGTTCGCACCGTAACCGCCCGCCTGATAGAGCTTGCCGTGGAACGCTACGAGCGACGCCTGGTCGCGCGCCGAAGGCATCGCGCCTGTCGTCGCGAAGAAGTCCCACTTCGTTCCCGTGGGTGACGTGTAGACCTCCGCGTGTTGATCGATGCCGCCAGCGTCGGACACGCCGCCAAACACGTAGAACTGCCCTCCATCCGCCGCGAACCCGGAGCGATAGCGGGTGGTGAACGCGCCGAGGCAGTCATCGCAAACGACGTTCCAGGTGTTGCCGTCGAGTCGCCACAGCTTGTTCGCGACCGCGCCGCCGAAGGCTCCTCCGAACAGATACACGTGTGCACTCGCAGGGTCGTAGGTCAGCCGCGGCGAGAGCAGCGGCCCGGGCTGGTCGGCGCCGGTCACGAGCTTCCACGTGCGCTCGCCCGGAGCACCGCGATCCGGATCGCGCGCGGGCTTGGCGATGCAGCCGGCCGCGAGGAGCGCGATCAGTGCGGTCTTCATCGCTGCCATCCGACGAGTAAGGCGCCGCCATCGCGCTCGAGCTTCGCGTCGATCGTGATGCTCGAGTGCGTCCGGAGGGCGAGGTACGTCCCGAGGCCCGTGACGATCGCGCCCCCGATCCAGAGCCCGACGGTGAGCTCGCGCCAGCTGTCGAAGCTGCTCGAATTCCGATCGTACGACTGCGTCGAGGTGCTCAGCTCATCGCGCAGCGAATGCAGCTTCGTCACGTCGATGACGACGCCCGTGATCCCGAGCGCGAGCCCCCCGCCGACGACGATCCACGGCAGCTTCGACGGCGAGGGCACGACAGGCTCGCGCAGCTTCACGCTCCCGGGTGCGACGAGCTGTACGCGCACGAGCTGCGCATCGCGGTTCTTCACCTCGACCTCGCGCTGTGCGTCGAGATAGCCGGGCGCCCGGACCGAGAGCGTGTAGCGCCCCGGCACCAGATGGATCGTGCCGCGACCGGCGAGCTCGTCGGGAAGAAAGCCGGTGATCGAGATCTCGGGTTGCGCCGCGGCCGGCGTGACATCGATCGTGATCTTCGCGACGTTTTGATCGCGCAGCTTCTGGGCGAGCTGACCTTCGGCCTCGCCGAGCCAGGTCGGCAGCGGATCGCTCGCGTTCGCACGCGCGTGGCACTTCGCGAAGAACAGCTCGGACTGTGCCCACAGCTCGCGGCGGAGATACGCGAGGCCGATGAAGCACGCGTTCTCGGCGCGGGGATGCTGCGCATCGGCCTGCTTGAACGCATTGATCGCCTGGCTCCAATCACCGCGCTTGGCCAGATCCTGGCCCTTGACGACGAGGTCCTCGCTGCTATCCGCGTGCGCTGTCGACGAGGCAATCGTCCACACTCCGAGCAGCACGAGACACCTCATCTAATGCATATCGTAGAACAAACTGTCTTGCGAAGGCCCCCTCCAACGAGCCCAATAATAATGACGGGGAGGGAGGGAATGCCGACTTGCGTCCCTCGGTTTGACGCGGCAGGATGCCCGCGATGAAGACCCTCTCCACTGTGTTCTTGGCAGCCAGCCTGGTGACGGCGCTCGGCTGCCAGAACGATTCGAAGCTCGACAAGGGCGGTACGGCCAGCAGCAACGGCGGCGGCGGCGGCGATCTCGAGTCGCGAGTCAAGAAGCTCGAAGCGGAGCAGGCCAAGCACGCCGAGGCGCTCGACTTCCTCGACAAGGTCTACGCGCAGCAGAAGACGCAGGCGGATCAGCAGGAGCGCGAAGAGCCGGCTCCGGACGCGGTCTTTGCCGTCGATATCGCGCCCGATCTCGCGGCCGGTCAGGTCGAGGGTCCGGCGAACGCGCCCGTCACGATCGTCGAGGCCTTCGACTTCGCGTGCCCGTACTGCCGCCAGGTCTCGACGACGCTCGAGAGCCTCGTCAAGAGCTACAACGGCAAGGTCCGCGTCGTGTTCAAGAACATGGTCGTCCACCCGCAGGTCGCCACCACGGCGCACCTCGCGAGCTGCGCCGCTGCGAAGCAGGGCAAGTACCCGGTGTTCAAGAATGCGCTCTGGGAGAAGGGCTTCGATCCCTACGCGGCCGCGCGTGATCCTTCCAAGCTCGGCGAAGAGAACATCGTCGCGATCGCGAAGGGCGTCGGCCTCGATGTCGACAAGCTCAAGACCGACATGAAGTCGGACGAGTGCAAGAAGTCGCTCGATACCGACATGGCCGAGCTCGCGAAGTTCCACGTCAACTCGACGCCGACCCTGTTCGTCAACGGCACGCACGTCGGCGGCGCGCTCCCCGAGGCGCAGTTCAAGGCGATGATCGACGACAAGCTCAAGGCGGTCGAGGCCTCGGGCGTCGCGCCGGCCGATTACTACGAGAAGGAAGTGATGGGAAAGGGCGAGAAGCAGTTCCGCTCGAAGAAGGACCCGAAGCCGAGCTGATCGCCAGCCCGCCTCGTGCGGGCTTTTTATTGTCGCAAGCGCGCCCCGACGCCGGGCGCGTAGTCCGTGATCTCGAGCTTGATGTCGCCGTAGTCGGTCTTCGCGACGTTCTGCAACGGCACTCGACCATCGTCGTCGCTGATCCACACCGAGAAGTCGCGGGGCGTATCGCCGACCGGCTGGTTGTTGCGATCGACCTTGAACGTGTGACCGTCGAGTTGGATCGCCGGGAAGTCGCCGATCGCGGTGGTCAGCGTGGTCTTCCCTTTGACCTTCATCTCGACGTGCCACATGTACCGGCTGCGCATGACCTCGGCGGTGATCGTCGAGCCTGCCGGCGCGTCCCACGTACGCAGCGCGACGAGGAACGCGTTGTAGTCCCACACATCGGGCAGCGAAACGTGCTGCGGCTCGGGGACCGGCGCGGCATCGTTGACGTGAAAATCGACCGGTACGAGATCGTTCGCACGCTCGAAGAACCGGGCATCGGTGCGCTCTTTGTCGTCACCCTTGCTCGCGAACTCGTCCGTCGTCCAGCGCAGAGGGCGGCCGGTCTCGACATCGATCCACGAGGTGAAGTAGTCATCGACCTTCGCGACCATCTGCGCGAGACCGATCGCCTTCGCGTGGCTCTGCACGGTGATCGCCTTCTTGCCGCCGACCTCGGTGGCTTCGCCGATCGCGAAGTCGTAGGTCGCTAGCTCCATGCCTTGGAGCTGGAGCCGATACGACATGTGCTCGCCGGGCGTGACCAGCGGTGGGCCTATGCCAAACCGGTCATTCGGGATAGCCGCGCCCGACCCGGCTTTCGGAAGGGTCGGAGCGGTCGGCGCGCTTCCGCAGCCCCAGGCGAAGGCGGACAGGACCGTCGAGAGACAGGCTAGGCGTAGCACTCGGCAAGCCTAGCGCACTCGGTAAGACCGCGAAACCGTTGGCACGGAACGTCACAACGGCTCACTCGATCATCTTGGGTTTGTTACGACGTGCTGGTAAGGTCCGCGCCAATCGCTCGTTAGCGATCTAGTAGAGGTAGCTCGATGGAAACGAAGCATCTGGACCGAGTCGTCATTCGCTTTGCGGGCGACTCCGGCGACGGCATGCAGCTGACCGGCTCCGAGTTCGCGAAAGCGGCGGCCGAAGCTGGCAACGACATCTCCACGTTCCCTGACTTCCCCGCCGAGATTCGCGCCCCGGCCGGCAGCTTGTTTGGAGTCTCGGGCTTTCAGCTCCACTTCTCCTCGTCGGAGATCTACACGCCGGGTGACGCGCCCGACGTGTTCGTCGCGATGAACCCGGCGGCGCTCAAGACCAACCTGCGCGACCTCGTCGAAGGCGGCACGCTGATCGTCAACTCCGGCGCGTTCATCGAAGCGAACCTCAAGAAGGCCGGCTACACGTCGAACCCCCTCGAGGACGGCTCGCTCGACACCAAGTACAAGGTCCACGCCGTCGATATCACGCAGCTCACGATGTCCGCGCTCGACGACAGCGAGCTCACGAACAAAGAGAAGGGGCGCGCGAAGAACTTCTTCGCCCTCGGGCTCGTGTTCTGGATGTACGGCCGCGAGACCGAATCCGAGGTCAAACGAATCCATCAGCAGTTCGCGAAGAAGCCGGGCTACGGCGACGCGAACGTGAAGGTGTTCAAGGCGGGCTACCACTACGGCGAGACCGCCGAGGTGTTCCAGACCGTCTACAAGGTCCCGCCGGCGCACTTCTCGCCGGGCATGTACCGCAACATCACGGGCAACGAAGCGATCGCGCTCGGCCTCGTGGTCGGTGCCGAGCTCGCCGGCAAGAAGCTGTTCTACTCGGGCTACCCGATCACGCCCGCGTCGTCGATCCTCCACTCGCTCGCGAAGTACAAGAACTTCGGCGTGCTCACGTTCCAGGCCGAGGACGAGATCGCCGCCATCGGCGCGGCGCGCGGTGGCGCGTATGGTGGCGCGGTGGCCGTGACGGCCTCGAGCGGTCCCGGTATCGCGCTCAAGGGCGAAGCGATCGGCCTCGGCGTGATGACCGAGCTGCCGCTCGTGATCATCAACGTCCAGCGCGGTGGTCCCTCGACGGGCCTACCGACCAAGACCGAGCAGAGCGATCTCTACCAGGCGATCTACGGACGCAATGGCGAGAGCCCGATCCCGGTGATCGCCGCGAAGTCGCCCGGTGACACCTTCTACTGTGCGATCGAGGCCGTGAAGGTCGCGACCAAGTACATGGTGCCCGTGATGTTGCTCTCCGATGGCTACATCGCGAACGGCTCGGAGCCGTGGCCCCTCCCGAACCTCGCTTCGCTGCCGCGCTTCGACGTGAAGCACCGCACCGATCCGAAGGACTACTTCGTCTATCAGCGCGATCCGAAGACCCTCGCGCGCGACTGGGTCATCCCGGGTACGCCAGGCCTGGAGCACCGCATCGGCGGGATCGAGAAGGATGCGCTCACCGGCAACATCAGCTACGCGCCCGAGAACCACGAGAAGCAAACGTACTCTCGCGCCGAGAAGATCGCGCGCGTCGCGCAGGAGTGCGGCGAGCTCGATCTCGCCGGTGCCGAATCGGGCGACGTGCTCGTGATCGGCTGGGGCGGCACGTTCGGTGCGCTGCGCCAGGCGCAACAGGCCGTCGCGGCGCAAGGCAAGAAGGTCAGCCACGCGCACCTGCGCTGGCTCTCGCCTCTCGAACCGGGCCTCGCGAAGATCATCAAGAACTTCAAGAAGGTCCTCGTGGCCGAGCTCAACATGGGCCAGCTCCGCACGATCCTGCGCGCCGAATTCCTGATCGACTGCATCGGCCTCAACAAGATCCAAGGCCAGCCATTCATGGTCCGCGAAGTGATCGCGAAGATCGAAGAGCTCGTCGGAGCTAGCCCCGCCGAGACCAACGCTGCCATTGCCCAAGCGAGCCTGGTGTAGTCATGACCGAAACAGTAAAGCTCAAGCTCTCGAAGAAAGACCTGGAGACCGACCAGGATGTTCGCTGGTGTCCGGGCTGCGGTGACTACGCGATCCTCGCGACGGTCCAGCGCACGCTCGCGAACCTCGGCATCAAGCGCGAGAACACGGTCTTTGTTTCGGGCATCGGCTGTTCGAGCCGGTTCCCGTACTACATGAACACGTACGGGTTCCACACCATCCACGGCCGCGCGCCGACGGTCGCGTCGGGGCTCAAGATCACGCGCCCCGATCTCGATGTCTGGGTGATCACCGGCGATGGCGACGGGCTCTCGATCGGTGGCAATCACATGGTCCATGCGCTCCGCCGCAACATGGATCTCAAGATCATCCTGTTCAACAACCAGATCTACGGCCTCACGAAGGGGCAGTACTCGCCGACCTCGGTCGTCGGTACGCGCGCGCCCTCGACGCCGACCGGCTCGATCGATCACCCGCTCAACCCGATCAGCCTCGCGTTGGGTGTCGGCGCCACGTTCGTCGCGCGCGCGGCAGACACGGATGCCAAGGGCATGGCGAAGATCCTCGAGGAGGCCTACCGCCACAAGGGCGCGGTGTTCATCGAGATGCTCCAGAACTGCCCGGTCTTCAACGACGGCATCTGGGAGGGCTTGAAGGACGATCCGGCGAACAAGCAGCTGATCCTTCAAGAGGGCAAGCCGCTCTTGTTCGCGAACGGCACCAAGGGCATCAAGCTCGGTGTTGGCCTCGTGCCGGAGATCGTCGACGTGATCGACGGCGACACCAGCCAGCTCCTCGTTCACACCGAGAAGGGCTCGCCGCTCTACGCGAACTTGCTCGCACAGCTCGTCACGCCGGACTTTCCGATGCCGATGGGCGTGCTCTATCGCACCGACAAGTCGACCTACGATCAGCAGGCCAATGCCCAGGTCGCCGACGCGATCGCGAAACAGGGTCCCGGCGACCTCGCAAAGCTGATGTACTCGGGGATGGTATGGGAAGTCGGCGCGGACGGTACGCGGCACTAATTTTTCTCGGCGCATGCTCGGTGGGCGCGCCACCAGGGTTCTCCGTAGGGACCTCGTGGACCGCGCCACTGATCGGCCCGCTCGAGAATGGTGAGCTGCTCGTACCGGTGTTCGTCAACGGCGCCGGGCCGTACATCTTCGCGATCGATCCGGACGCACCGGTCTCGATCGTCGAGGATCACGTGGTCAAAGAAGCGAAGCTGATCGTCGATACCGGCGGGCGCATGCTCGACGAATCGGACACCAGCCGGCCGCGGTTCTACGCCGAGACGCTCGGCATCGAGATCGGCTCGCTCACGGTCGAGCGCCGCGATACCGAGATCGTGACCGACCACGTCTACGATCTCGACGGCCGCCAGATCGATGGCGTGATCGGGCACGACATCGTCAGCGATTCGGTCGCGTTCGAATTCGACCGCGATCGGGGGCTCGTCACCGTGATGACCTCGACGGACGCGGCCGCTGCCGTGCCCGGGTTCGGCGGCCAGGCCGTGCCCTGGAAGAAGCTGACCGCGCAGATGAAGAGCATCCACACGCAGCCGATCGCGCGCCGGCTGGTCGACGCGCAGATCGATGGCGCCACGTACACGCTGCACGTCGATTTCGGTGCACCGGCGAGCCAGCTCCAGGAGCGCGCATGGCCGACCGCGAAGCTCGCCATCGCCGAGCGCCACGGCACGGTCACCGACGAGGTTGGCGTGCCGCGATCGATCGACAAGGTCGGGACGGCCGAGACCGTGACCGTCGGCGCGACCACGGCACACCGGGTCGAGTTCATCCCGTTCCGCGACAAGCGCTGGCACGACGAAGACTTCGAAGGGACGCTCGGCCTCGATTTCTTCCGCGATCAGACCGTGCTCGTCGACCTCGACCACGACACCTACTACACCAAGCCGCGCGGCGACCTCGCAGCGACTACCGCCGCCCGGATCGCGCGCTGGCAAACGCTGCTGTTGCCGGCGTGCACGCACGTGGGTTGCGCCTCGGTCAACGTGATCGATCCGCTCGCCGCGATGCCCGCCGAAACGAGGCCGGCGCAGCACCCCGGCGTGGTGATTTCGGTCGTGCGGGACCCCGCCGCCGCGCACCTCCCGCTCGAGGTCGTGCTGTCGGTCACCGCCCCGGGTGCGGACCCCCGCCGGCTCGTCGCGAACCTCCCGGCGTCGGTGGACCGGGCGATGACCCACCTCCCATCCGGATATGTCGGGGCGACCGTCACGGTCATCGATGCGAGTCCGTTCCCGCGAGCGTGTCCCACGAGCGATGGTTGCGTTGACGAGTTGAGATAAGATGCCGCGGTCATGACCGCGCACGTCGTATCCCCGGAAGAAGTCGAGAAGACCATCGCCGCGTTCACGCGCCTCGATCAAAAGGGCGACAAGAAGGCGATGAACAAGCTCGCGCAGCGGCTCCAAAAAGAGCAGCCGAACTTGCTCCAACATGCCGCCGCCGTTCGCACCGAGCATGGCGACGCGGTCGGTGAAGCCGCCGTGTTCTACGCGACGCTGATCTGGGCGATGTTCGATCGCGGCGATGACGGCACGCTGCCGCGGATCACCCAGCAGAACCTCAACGACGCCGATCAGGTCGTGACCTCGGCGCTCGCTCGCCTGCCGGGTCTCGCCGAGCTCCCGCCACAAGAGCGCGTCGCGCCCGAGCTCGTCGGCACGCAGCCGCACATCTACGCGAAGCTGGCCGAGCTCCTCGCCGAGGATGTGAAGGAAGCCGCGATGACCGTCGAGACCGCTTCGACGATCATCAAGCCGACCGAAGTCGTGATCGAAGCCTTCGACGCGGCGGTCAACGGTCGTCGCAAGGGTCAGCAGCAGGGAACGGTCGTCTCGACGGACAAGACCGGTCGCAACGAACCTTGCCCGTGCGGCTCGGGCAAGAAGTTCAAGAAGTGCCACGGCGTCGCGGCGTAGTTAGCTCGTCACGCGCGCTTTGACGTGCTGGATCCAGTGACCATCGGGCTGGACGTCGAGCCCGACACGCTCGGTGCGATTCGCGAGGCGCTCGGCGATGCCGACATCTCGACAGGCGACCTCGGTGAGTCCGATCGCGCCGGCCGGGACCCTCGGCAGCACCTCGATCACGCGCTCGACGTTCTGACCGAAGTAGTCGAGGCGACCGGCGTGGGTGAGCGCCATCATCGGGCCGCGGTGGACCGCGACGACGCATTGCAACTTCTCGGTCTGCGGATGAGCGGAGACCCTTGCCTGCAGCGCGAGCGCCGCCTCGACCGCCGCGGTTGGCCGATCGAACGCGGTGATCACCATGCCGCCGAACGTCTTCACGATCGTGCCGCCATGCTCCTTCGCGAGCTCTGCGGCGAGCTCGAAGAACTGCGACGCGACCGGGAAGGCCTTCGCATCACCGAGCTGCCTGAACAGAGCCGACGCGTCGTCGAGCTGTGCGACCACGAGCGTGGTCTGCGTGATCGCCATCAAGCGACCAGGCGCGAGTTGCTGATCGGGGAACAGCTCGCGGAACGTCGAGGTCGCCATCGCGCGCGCCGCGGTGAGCGCGAAGGCGCGATCACCCGCACGTTCGACGCGCACGACGATCTCGTGGCCTGCGGTGCTCGCGAACGTGATCAGCTGATCGCCCGCGGTGAGTGCGGGAATCTCGGCGGGTTTACCGAGCATGATATCGACCCGTCGGACCCCGCCAGCTGCGACGACGCGGACCTCGTGCTCGCCGGAGAGTTGCGCGGACCGCACGACGTAGTATCCCGACGGGAGCGCGAGCGGCAACACGAAGCGTTCGTTCGGCTGGAGCCGGATCTGCGCGACGACGTGCGGGAAGTTGCCGGGGCCACCGACGCAGAAGGTCTCGGTCGAGACATCGCGAATCATGGGCGCGGCGCGGAAGACTAGCTCGATCGCGCGCGAGAAATCGACGCGGTAGTCGAGGTTGCACGCCTTGCAGCTCGCGTGCTCTTCGATCTTGGCGAGCGAATCGACGACGTTCGAAGGAATCTTGCACGACGGGCAGATCACGTCCCACACCATCTCGACGAGGCCGAGCCGGGTCGCGTGGAGCGCCGCATCGACCACGTGGTGCTCGGGCACGTCGAATTTCTGCGCGAGCTCGAGCGGGCGAATCCGCGCGACATCTTGATCGGAGGCTCGCTCGAGGTAGTGGATGATCGCGTCCGCGGCACGCTCGTCGGTCGCGGCGGCGAGCTCGACTCGGCCCTTCTCGAGGCGGGTGCGCGCATCGCTCGCGAGCACGACCTCGGGCGCGATCGGATCGATCCCAGGGGCAGGTCCCGCAGCGAGGATCGCATCGAGGCGGCGATAGACCTTGCCGAGCTTGCGCTTGTAGACGATGCCCATCTGCCACTTCGAGGCGAAGCGCGCGATCAAGCGACGCGGCTCCATCGTCACGATGTTGCGCACGCGCGTCCCGCCGTTCGGTAAGCGCTCGAGCGTGACCTCGGCGGTGTACCAGCGCAGGACGCCTCGATCGAAGACGCGGAGCACGGTGTGACGCGTTCCTTCGACCCATTCGTACGGCATCTCCTGCCAGCGCAGCGGCATGCCCGCGACGGTCTGGCGCCCGGTCGTGCGCTCGGCGGTGATCTCGAACTTCACGGCGGTGAGCCCCGCCGCGCGATTCATCTTCTCGGTGTTCGACACGTACGGCCACAGCTGCTCCGGCGAACACGCAAGGTCCCACTGGAACGCGTAGGTCTGGACCCAGCTCGGCTTGATGATCGGGTGCGATGGGTGAGCCTTGACGGCCGCGGTCGAGCCCGAGACGACCTGCTCGATCGCGGCGAGCATCTCGGTCGCATCTTGGGGACGCGTGCTCGGATCCTTCTGCAGGCAACGCGCGACGAGCGCGCTGAGCGCGGGCGAGACGTCGGGGACGAGGCTCGCGAGGGTCGGTGGCGTGGTGCTGGCGATCTCCATGAGCATGGCGACCTGACCCTCGCTCTTGGACGCGAACGGCGAGCGCCCGGCGATCATCGTGAACAGCGACGACGCGAGCGCGTAGACGTCGGTGGCAGCCGTCACGCCTTGGTTCAGGCACTGCTCGGGCGCCATGTACTCCGGCGTGCCGAGCAGCTGACCTTCACGCGTTCCCTCGTGTGGCGCGGCTTCGATCAGCCGCGCGATGCCGAAGTCGCCGAGCTTCACGATCTGTTCGTTCGCTGCGGCTTCGTGTTCGAGGCCGTCGCGCACGAACATCAAGTTATCGGGTTTGACGTCGCGATGAACGATGCCCTGGCGATGCGGCTCCTCGAGCGCGTGGCACGCGTCCACGATGATGCCGATCGCCAGCATCGAGGGCAGCGTACCGAGCTTCTTCAGCGCCGCCGCGACGCTGCCACCGTGTACGAGCTCGAGCACGAGGTAGTGGAGGCCGCGATCTTCATTGAGATCGATGATGTTCGCGACGTAGGGACTGCCGACCAGCGCGAGCACGCGAGCTTCCTTGCGGAACCTGCGCAGCAATGCCGGATCGGCCGCGATCTCGGGCTTGAGCAGCTTGATCGCGACATCGGGACCGCCGGCGAGATCATGCGCGGACCACACCTCACCGCTCGAGCCGACGCCGAGCTGGCGCGAGAGCTCGAAGCGGCCGAGCTGGAGGCCAGGCCCGGGTCGCGGCGAGCGAACCTGGTCGCCATCCAAGTCCTCGACGGTGGCGCGCATCGCACGTGTGCCGAGCTCGAGCCGGCGAGCCACGTCGAGCGCGGTCGGCCGGTGGTCCGGATCCGCGAGCAACATCTGATCGATCATCGCGCGCAGTGCGGGTGGCGGCGTTCGCGTGCCGGCGAACAGCGCGAGGAGGGCGCCGAGCGCATAGACATCGGAGGCCGCATCGGGGGCGCCACCGGCTTCGAGCTCGGGGGCTTGGCACCGCGCGATCCATGGATGCTCGAGCGAGCGAACGCGTAACCCGGTAAGCTCGATCCGCGCCTTGTCACCCGGCGCGACGCGCACCGCCCACGGTTGCAGCTGCGCGTGAGCGAGCCCCGCTTTGTGGACCGTCGCGAGGGCGTGCGCGAGCTCTGCCAGGATCCGCGCGACGCGCTGGAAATCGCAGGCCGGCTGGACCACGAGCTCGGCGAGCAACAGGTCGCGATCGCCCTCGAGCACGACCGTGTCTTCGGCGGCATCGATCAACAGGATCTGGCGGATCGCCGGATGGTTGACCGCACTGGCCTTGCGCAGGCGATCTTCGAGCGCCACCCAGCGAGGTGAGTCCGCGACAAAGCTCGTGCGGAGGACCTCGACCAGATCGGTACCCGCCTGCGCGAGGATCGCGTGCGCATCCGGACCGGCGCCGAGCTGCGCGATCGGGACGCGCGGATCGGCGGTCCGGATCAGCAGGAGTGGGGTCGTGACCACGCTCCTGTATCGGCCGCTTTACGCGGCTGGCAAGCCTACAGACCTTCGACGCGGATCCACGGGCCAGCGGTGTACGGGAACGACTGGTCGAAGTGTACGTGCGCGACGTACCACAGCGAGACGTCCTTGCCGTCGAGCTCCTCGTCGCCGACGTAGCCGGCCGGGAACGGCTGGCTGCCCTGCGAGGACCGCGGAGAGAACGGCGCCCACTCGCCATCGTGGTAACGAATCGCGAAGACCTCCGCGTCGTCCCAGGTGTGCGGGCGGATGTTGATCGAGGCGCGCGATCCGAAATCGATCTGGCGCCAGACGTTGCCCTGCTCGTCGGCTTCTCCGGAGTACGGGAACCAGCCCTCGCGCTCCACGCGCTGCCAGCGGCCTTCTTCGAACCGCTCGAACGCGTCGTCGTCGGCACCGTCGAGATCGAAGTCGAACCGGAAGTGCGGGTGATACGTGTGCTGGTCGTGTACGCCCGGACCCCCGATCGTGAGCCAGGGGCACAACCGACCATCGTCGTGGAACCGCCACAGCTGCGTGTACTGGTACGGCCCGGCGACGAAGTTCGCGGACAGCTCGACGCCGCCGCGGAACGATTGCACGCGGACCGGTCCGACGAGCGTGCGCGTCCCGAGCGGGATCCACCACGGGCCATGCGGCTCGTTCGGATCCTTCTGCGGGTCGACCTCCTGGCGTTGATGATCGACCGTGACGTAGGGCAGCGAGCCTTCCCACAGCACGCGCCGACCCTTGAAGTCCGCGAGGTAGATCATGATCCCGGCCGACTCGGTGAGCCGCCAGTGGAACTTCCAGTTTGCTTCGGTGATGACGTTCGACATGTTCACCACAGCTCCGCGGGAACCACTTGGGTCACCTGTTGATCGATGAGATCGACGACCGCGATCAGCGACGCGTGGCCATCGCTGCGGCCAAACGTCACCGCCGCCGAGCGCCGGTTGTACGAGATATCCGAGGAGCTCCGGCCCCAGTAGTGGAGCGTCGCGAGCGGCATGTCGCCCATCGCGAGTTGCGAGCGCACGCTCTCGTCGACCATCGCGATCGAGACCGCGAGCGCTTCTTCATCGCGCGACAGCATCGGCTGGCTCTGATCGAGCGCGAGGTGCGCGACGACACCGGCATCGAGATCGATACACGCATCGACCGCACGGGCCGAGGCGTAGTCGTACGCGACGACGCGCGCGAGGCGATGACCCGCCATCCAGTGCGGTGGCTTGACCACGAGCGGCTCCGTGCAAATCACGCGATAGCGCCCGACCTTCGCCATCGAAGCAACTCGGCGATCCTCGGTCAGCGTGCGCAGCGCATCCGCGATCTCACCGGGTGTGAGCGGATCGAAGAGGCTCGGATCGGCCGCCACCACATCCGGCGGTTTCTTCGCGACGACCTTCGCTTTCGCCTTAGGTTTCGGCGGCTTCGCAGCTTTCTTGGGCTTCTTGGCGGCCATCGAAGCGACTATACACATTCCGTAGATCGCCAGGGCGATCGGCGCGTTTACCAGAGCATGCGGAACCTGTTCGCGGCTCTCCTGTTCTCGGCGGCATGTGGCTCGGCGTATGCCGATCAACCGGTCGGACCCGGCGGCTATGCGCCCGGCACGCAGATCGCGATCGATGTCGCGCCCGCGAAGGTCCGCGCGCCGTACGACGTCCAGGTCATCAAGGAAGATGGCGAGACGCTCCCGACCTACGCCTCGCGCGACAGGTTCTACGTCCAGGGTAACTCCGGCGAGCGCTACACGATCAAGATCTCGAACCCGACCGGTCATCGCGTCGAAGCGGTGGTCTCGGTCGATGGTCTCGATGCGGTCGATGGTGAAGCCGGCGATCTGCACAAGCGCGGCTACATCGTGCCGCCGTATGGCGAGACCCGGATCGAAGGCTTCCGCACGTCACTCGAGAACGTCGCGACGTTCCGGTTTTCGTCGGTCGATGGCTCGTACGCGGGTCAGAAGGGTAAGGCGCGCAACGTCGGCGTGATCGCGGTCGCGCTGTTCGAAGAGGAGCACGCACCCGATCAGCAGATCGTCGCGCCGCAGCAATACAACTACACCGATGACCTCGACGGCGGTCCAGTCGGCGCATCCGCACCATCGTCGCCTCCGCGCGAGCGCGTCGCGACGGCCAATAAGGATGCGCGTCCTGCGATGAAGAGGGCGCCGAGCGGCCCGAGCGACAACAGCATGCGCCGCCCTGCACCCGTGCAACCGGCCCCGACCGCCACGGTCACCACGGGCACGGGCACGGGCGCCGTCGCCGGCAAAGCAGCACGGCGCTACGAAGAGCACATCGATGCTGACGAGAGCAGGGCCTACGACCGCGGCGGCGAAGATGCCGCGCCGCCGACCTCGCGTCCGGGCCTCGGTACCGAGTTCGGTGAAGCGCGCTACTCCGCGGCGAACTACACCAAGTTCACGCGCTCGACGACGAAGCCGATCGCGATCGCCGAGCTTCGCTACAACGATGCCTCGGGCTTGATGGCGCTCGGCATCCCGGTCCAACCGATGCCCGATCAGAACGAAGTCATGGTGCGCGAGACCGCGGATCCGTTCCCCGGCGATCACTTCGCCCGGTCGCCACGCTGAGGGCGCTAGGGAACGGTCTTCGGTTCGCAATCGTCGAGAGGATTCTTCAAGCCCGTGACGCAGAACGGCAGCCGCTTCGCGTTGCACATCACGGCATCGCGCGAGCCATCGAACACGACCGTGACGCGGCCCTTGTAGTGCGGCGCGCGGCACTCGAGCTCGAGCTTGGTGCCGTATGGCTCCGATAACCGGGCCCCACTCGGGCCTCGGTACGTGAGCTTCTGGTACACGTTCGCTTCTGCCGGCCGCGTGAGGATCTCGACCGTGATCGTCTTCGGATGTGAGGGTGGAATCAGCGGCGCACCGGCATCGCGCGGCGCGTGGATCCCGGCATCGAGGCTCGTCGGGCCCGGTGTGTCTTCGGCATCGAGGGCGAGGCCGCCGTCGTCGACCTCGGCGATCAACCGTGCATCGCCGTGTGCGAGGCCGGCGTCCTCGTGTACCGCGATCAAGTGCGCGCGATCGTGCATCGCGTAGAACAGCGCACCGCCGCCTCCGCCGAGCAACAACAGCGCGAGGATCACGTACGGCCAGCGCCGCACCGGTTCGGCCGCGGCGTCGTCGTAGAGCTCGGGTGGCAGCAGCGTCGTGGGGCCTTGCGCGAACGCGGGCTCGTGTAGCTGGCGGGTCTCCTTGAGCGGGCGACGCGGCGGCAGGTTGGCCGGCGGATCGGTCCCGACCACGGGCGGCCTCGGCACCGGCGTGAGTAATGGATCGTCCGCTCCAGGCGGCAGCTTCGGCAACGAGCTCGAGTTCTTGATGTGCTGCGTCACTTCGTCGAGTGCGGCGACGAGCTCGGCCATCGTCTGGTAGCGCTCTTCGCGCTTCTTCGCGAGCGCCTTCATGATCGAGAGCTCGAGCGATTTCGGGATCGAGAGATCGGGCCGGACCTGGCTCGGCGGCACGATCGGATCGAGCATCTGCATCGCGATCGTGCGCACGGTGCTGTCGCTCTTGTGTGGCGTCGTGCCGACCGTCAGCTCGTAGAGGATCGTGCCGAGCGCGTAGATATCGACACGGCGATCGGTATCGCTACGGCCCGCCGCTTGTTCGGGCGCCATGTACTCCGGCGTGCCGAACACCGAGCCGACCCGCGTGAGGCGTGGACCTTCGGCCTTGCCTTCGATCGGCTGGACCTTCGCGATCCCGAAATCGACGATCTTGACGAAGTCGATGCGCTCGTCGCGATCGATGAGGAATACGTTCTCGGGCTTGAGATCGCGATGGACGATGCCCTTGTCGTGCGCCGCACCGAGTGCACGTCCGATCTGCTGTGCGATCGGGATCGCTTGCTCGGCCGGCATCGGCGCGCGGTCCTTGATCGCGCGCGCCAGCGTGACGCCGTCGACGTACTCCATCACCGAGTAGGTCATGCCATCGGGCGTGGTGCCGAAATCGGTGACATCGACGATGTTCGGGTGGCCGATGCGCGAGGCCGCCTTCGCCTCCTGGACGAAGCGCTTGATCGTCGCGGCATCGCGCATGACCTCGCGCTTGAGCACCTTGATCGCGAGCGGGCGCTCGATCACCGCATGGCGCGCCGCGAACACCACACCCATCCCGCCCTCGCCGATCTTGCGCTGGACGAAGTAGCGACCATCGAGCGTCTCGCCGACGAGCCGATCGTATTCAGACGATGCGGGCTCGCGCCGCATCGTCTGGACCACGCTCGTGTGCGAGCGCTGCGCCGATATCGCGCGGATCTTGTTCGTCGTGTCGCCGACCCCGCTTTGGGTCGGCGTTCCGTCCGTGACGGTGTCGTGCGGCGGGCTCGTCTCGGGAGCATGCTGCGCCGACATGATCTCCGAAAGCACCGTCGGCTTTTGCGCGACGCTGACATCGGAGAGCGGCTTACCGTCGTAGGGACAGAAGCCCGGCTCGGTGAACGAGCGCTGACACGCCGGGCATTGGAAGATCACCGCTTTGCGTACAGCGACGTCTGGTAGAAGCTGTAGACGACGTTGTCGGCGGCGACGACAACGATCGGCTGGCCGTTGTAGCGGGTCGTGGTGACCGCTCGGCCGAACAGATGATTCGAATCGCTATTCGGAATCTGCAGCGTGTCGGACGCCGTCGCCGCGATCGCGCCGCCGGTGACCGTATGCAGATCGACCGCACCGGCACCCGAGGTGCTGCCGTTCGCGCGGCTCGGATAGCCGAGCACGAGCACGCCCGAGCCATCGAACGTGTCGTACGCCGCGGCCCTGACGCCAGGTGCCGAGATGACCGAGCCCGCGAGCACGGGCGCCGCCGCCGTCGTGATGTTGACGAGCTGGACTGCACCGGTCGACGTAGAGGCGGTGTCGTACGCGGTGAGGATCGCGTACTTCGAGGCGCCTTCGGTGACGAGGTCGAGGTGGCCATTGTTCGCGGCCACCGGGCCCATGACCTTTGCCGTCGTCGGACCGATCGGGGCCGTGACCACGCATGCATCGAGCGCGGTCAGCGGATAGCCGAGCAACGCGCCGGTCTTCGTGTAGACCCACAACATCGTGCTGTCGATCGCGACAGCCGCCGGCGCGATGGCCGCGGCACCGTCCGTGAACAAGCAGCTCGTGACGGCGGTGCCCTTCGCCGAGAAGATATTGCCCGCGGTTGGACCCGTCGACGTCACGCCGATGACGAGCTGCCCATTCGCGAAGGCGGTCGCGTCCGGCGTCGCGGGAGTTGGAATCTGTTGATCGAGGCTGAGCGCATCGGGCGAGCCACTCACCGCGACGACCGTCCCGACGTTCGAGTTATCGACGAGGACGACCTGCCCGACACCATCGAACAACACCGTGCCCTTCGAGGTCACCGAATCGATCGTGTGCGCGCCGAGCGTCTCGTTGTCGCCGAGATCCTGCGCGACGCCGCCCGGATCGAGCTTGAGCGTCGAGTAGTTACCCGAGCCCGAGGACAAGATCGCGATCTTGCCGCCGCTGGTCTCGGCCGGGAGCGTGACGCCCGCGAGCGAGACCCCGTACTCGGTAGCCTTGACGCCATCGGGTTTCTCGTTGCCACGCACGGTCGTCGTGTCGGAGAGGGCATCGAATTGCGACCAGCTGCACGCGCCGACAAGGCTCGTCGCAGCGAGGAAAAATAGTTTCTTCACCAGTGCACCTCCATACCCAGGCCGGCATAGTTGGTATTGACCTGCGGCACGAGCGTGAGCGACTTCGCGTCGATCAACGCCGTCGACGGCGGGCCCTTGTCGCGGAGTGTGTAGTAGACCGCAGTCACGAGCGTGATCGCCGAGATCGCGAACGAGGCATCCGCGGCGATCGCGTAGATCTTGCCCTTCAAGAAGCGCGAGTCATTCGACGCTGGCGGGTGCGCCGAGGCGATCTCCTTGTTCAGATCGTCGTGCAGCTGGTTCGCCTGGAGGCCGAGGTAGACACCCGCGCCGCCGAACAGCGCGCCGACGACATACGCCACCACCGCATCGCTGCGGCTCGGCTTGGGCACGAGCGTCACCTTGATCTGGGTCTCTGCCTTCGCTTCGATCGTGATGCGGCGCTCGTACGGCTTCCAGCCTTCGCGCGTGACGAGGATGACGTGGTCGCCCTGCGGGACGCTGCGCAGACACGGACCGCGTTCGCACAGGATCTTGCCGTCGATCGCGATCTGCGAATCCTCGATGCCGTAGCCGGTGACCGCGATCTTGCCGAGCGGCGAGCCCTTGATCGTGCCCTTCACCGCTTTGGTCTCACCCGGCGCTATGTCGATCGTCTCGGTGTACTCGTCGTAGCCCTCCTTCGAGATCCAGAACGTGTGCTTGCCCGGCTTGATCTGCTGCGACCACGGCGTCGAGCCGACCGCACCGATGCTCTTGTCGTCGATGAACACGTCCGACTTCGGGATATTCGACGCGATCTCGACCCACGCGAGGTAGTCCTCTTGCGCCATCGACGAGACGAACTGCACGAGCTTGGTCGGGTCCGCCGAGATCGTAGATTCGACGACCTTGTAGCCGCGCTTCTCGATGATCAGCTTGTGCTCGCCGTCGATCGAGCCGCTCCACGGCGTCGTCGCGAATGGGCCCTTCTTCTTGTCGTCGAGATAGATCGTCGCGTTCTGCGGCTCGGTCACGATGACGACGAGGCCGCGGACCTTCACGTCGCCGAGGTTCTGAACTTCCTGAGACGGCGCAGCAGTCGTCGTCCCACTGCCCGATCCTGCACCGGCGCCTGCATCGAGGCGCTTGATCTCGTCCTCGAGGACGCCGACCGCCTTCTCGACATTCGCCTTGTCCTGCGCTTGGGGCTCCTCGGCGAGGTAGCGCTTGTAGAACTCGACGGCCTTCTTGTACGCCGCCACATCGGAGGTCTTCTTCCCCTTCATGTGGAAGCTGGCGCCGACGTTGTAGAGGAATTGCGGGAACGGCCGAGCCGCATACGCTTCCTGAAACCCCGCCGCTGCCTCGTCGAACTTGCCCGCGAGATATTCACTCTGCGCGGTATCGAACGAGGCCTGGGCCTTCTTTAAAGAGTCAGCACTCTGACCGAATGCCGAAGTCGTCGCGAGCATCGCCACGGCGACACAGATCGCGAACAAGACGCGTGATTTCATCAGCCAAGCTCCCCGCAGAGGCAGCCAGCTTATCACGCGTCAGGAGCAGAACGTGACGTTGGCCTCGACGGAATCGCGGGTCGTGCGGGTGCGATTGGCCGGGACCGCATCATCGGCATAGCCGAGCGCGAGGCCGAACAGGATCACGTCGGTCTCGGCGATCGGCAGCTCCTTGCGGAGTGGCTCGGGATACGCCGCGATCGCGGCCATCGGACAGGTCGCGACCCCGAGGGCCTCGCAGGCGGTCAGTACGTAGCCGAGCCAGATGCCGACGTCGACATACGCGTATGGACCGAGACGCTTGTCACAGGCGACGACCGCCATGTGGGGAGCGTCGAAGAACGCGTAGTTGCGCAGGAAGGCGTCGTACCGACCCATCTTGTCCTCTCGCGCGATGCCCATCTCTTTATAGAGCGCGGCGCCACAGTTCACGCGGTGCTGCTTGTACGGCGGCGGGTAATCGAGCGGGAACGGAATGGCCGGGCTCGGAAACCCGCCCTTCGCGGCCGCGACCGTTGCCTCGGCGAGCCGCTGGGTGATCGGCGGCTCGGTGACCGCGACCCGCCACGGCTGGATGTTGCACCAGCTCGGTGCGGCCTGCGCGGCCGCGAAGATCTTCGTCAGCGTCTCGCGCGGGACCGGATCCGGCTTGAACCCGCGGACGCTGTGCCGGCCGCGCCAGAGCGCCTCCAGCTCGGCGATCACTACCGGGCCCTCTTGAGCTCTTTGAACCGGAAGATGCCGGTCGCGTGACCGTCGGAGAACTGGATGCCGACCCCATAGTTACCGACGAGGTGCATGTCCTTGACGCTGATGTCCTCGGGCACGCTCTTCGGATCGAGGATGCGCTCGCCGGTCGCTTCGGACTGGCAGTTCGCGCACGTGCACTTGATCCGCAGCGCGCGGACCGGCCACGTGTCCTCGTCCTTCGGGTCGCCACCCTCTTCCCAGATGAATCGGATCTCTTGTTTACCGAGCCCGATAATCTCGACTGGCATGGGCATGCCCGGCGTATAGCACTGATGTACGGTGCCCGGGTGCCACCGCCGCGCCAGCGCCGCTCGCTCTCGATGCCCAAGATGCCGGGCAAGCTGCATCGCGATGGCGATTCGCATATCGCCCGGATCCTCGTCGACGCGCTGACCGCCGCGCAGACCGACAAGGAGACCGCCGAGACCTTCACGCACCCGTTCCACACCTACCCGGCGCGGCTCCACCCCGCGACCGCGCGCGTCCTCGTCGACCTGATCTCCGACGGTGCGGCCCGCGAGCAATGCCTCGTCGATCCGTTCTGCGGCTCCGGCACCACGCTCGTCGAGGCCCGCGCGAACGGCCTGCGCGTCGTCGGCAGCGACCTCAATCCGCTCGCCGTCATCGTCGCCCGCGCGAAGACCTGGACCGCACCTCCGCGCCGCCGGAGCCAGCTCCGCGAGACCGGCCACTCGATCGCCGGCAATGCGCTCCAGGCCGGCAAGGCCGCGCGCCGCGCCTCCTCGGACCCCGCCCCGCTGCGCAAGCCCAAGGGCTTCGATCCGAACGCTCGCGACCGCCGCCTCGCCGCCTGGTTCGCCCCGCACGTCCGCCGCGAGCTCGAGGACCTCGCGACCCGGATCGAAGACGTCCGCCAGGACGACCCCGAGATCGCGGGGGTCCTCCTCGGCTGTCTCTCGAGCATCCTCTACAAGGTCAGCTCGCGGACCAGCGACACCGACGCGACCTGGACCCAGCGCAACATCGGTCGCGGCTTCGCATCGCGCCTGTTCGTCCAGCGGGTCGATCTCTTGTATGCCGGGCTCAACGATCTCTCGAAAGTCCACGCGCCGATGCCCGAGATCCACGAGATGGATATCCGCCGGCTCGAGACCATCGTCCCGAACGGCACCGCCGCCGGTGTCATCACCTCGCCGCCCTACGCTGGCACCTACGACTACGCCGAGCACCAACGCCTGCGCTTCGATTTCCTCGCGCTTCGCCATCGCGAGTTCGAGGACGGCGAGCTCGGCACCCGTCGCTCGTTCGAGAAGGATCCGACCGCAGCGCGCGCCAGCTGGAAGGCCGCCCTCGACGGCTTCGTCGGCAAGATCGCGGCAACCCTCGCCCCCGGCCGGCGCGCCGCGCTCGTGATCGGCGACTCCGTCGCGGCAGAACGGGCCATCTTCGCGCTCGACGACCTCCGAGATGCCGTGACCTCCGATCTCGTCCTCGAAGCCTGGGCCTCGCAGGAGCGGCCGTTTTTTGGCATCCACGAGCGCCGCGCGTTCGGCGACACGCCGAAGCGCGAGCACATCGTCGTGCTACGCCGAACCTAGCGGATCGCGATACACGTCTGCGAGCACGAGCTCGCAACCGATGGCAGCGATCGAGATCCGATCGATGGACTCGATGAACGTCCAGTCGGTACCCGTGCGCTGCCACAGCTCGGCGCGCTGCGCTTCGTGATCGAACAACACGGTCGCTTCGAGCGATGGAATCGCTCGGTAGTGGCGCAGCTTCTCGCCACGATCGTAGTCCGTGGTCGAAGGGCTGAGCACTTCGATCAAGACCTTCGGATTCGTGACGGTGTGACCCGTGCGATCGATCGGATCGGTCTCGAGGGCTCTCGTGGGCTTGGGGACGACGGGCGCCTTGTTCGGCTCGGGCGCTGCCGCCGGCGAGCCGGACCATCCTGGCCATTGACCCCGACCGAACGATCCGGCCGCCAGCTGCCGCGGTTGCGTGCCGAAACGCACGGCTTGACCGATGGCTGTTGGAACTGCGGTTCAGTTGGGTTACGACTCGTAACCATGAGGAAGCTGAGCCTGACGCTATTTTCCGTCGCTGTTGCCACCAGCGCTGTCGTCGCTTGCGGTAGCGATTCCGCTTCGACCTCCGATGCCAAGGCGATCGACGCGAAGGCGATCGACGCTAAGGTGTTCCTCGATGCCGCAGGCTCGGGCTCCGGATCGGGATCGGCGAACTACGACTTTACGTGCTTCGGGCACACCGCGCCTGCGACGGCTGCTGCGAGCATCACGCTGTCGGGTACGAGTGATGAGTTCAAATTGTCCGCGCTCACCCCTCTGCCCAGCGTGACTGTCGAGACCTATAAGGCCGGTAACGCAACCGCCGTCAACACGGTTACCAGCGACGCGACCACCGGCGCATTCGCGACCGGTACCCTCGATACGGGTGCATTGCCGTACTCCGCCTATCTTCGTGCTCTCAAGTCGGCCTTTCGGACGACGTACGTCTATCTGCCCAACCCGGCGATCGCGAACCTCTCGCAAATTCCTGTCCCGTTGCTCAGCAACGCGACATTCATGCAGGTTGAAGCCGCGCTGCAGGTGCATCAGGACGATGCGAACAAGGGCGTCTTGTTGTTGGCTATCGCCGATTGCACGCTCAAGCCGATCGCCGGCGCCACTGCGACTGCACACCAGGGCTCGACCAACATTGCGCTTACGGATCTCAGCATGTTCCTTCCCGGCACGTTTGCAGCTTTGAATGTTCCCGATGGTGAAGTTACCGTGGGAGGTTCCTACGGTTCGATGACGTTCCCGACCGTCACTATTCGTGCCTACAAAGCGCCGGCTGCAAGCGGCGAGGGTACGATCACGTCGACCGCCGTCGTTCCGGGCTTCTACTGATTCGAGCGTGGTAGTTTCCGCTCGCCGTGGAAACCGCCGCGTATCTGCAGAGCACCGGTGACGGCCACGCCCGGATCGTGGGCGGCCTCACGGTGCTCGAGCGCCGCATTCGCGAGCTCGCGAAGGCAGGCGTCACGCGTGCGTTGATCGCGACCGCGCCGATCGAGCTGTCGCGGCCGATGCCGATTCCGATCCAGTTCGTGCCGCCGGGCGCGCCGGTGCCGGAGGGTGCGCGGGTCGAGCGCGCGGATGTGATCGCCGGGATCGAGATCACCGACGAGGCGTCGCGCAGCGCAGCGGAGTGGAAGCTGATCCGCGGCATGAACAAGTCATTCGAGGGCCCGGTCGATGCGCTGATCAACTGGCGGTTCTCGATGCGGATCACTCGCGTGCTCGCGCGGCAATCGCTGGCGCTCACGCCGAACCACGTGACGATCGTAGCGATCGTGATCGGCTTGCTCGCCTCGGTGCTCGCGAGCCGCGGCACGTACGTGACGGTCGCCATCGCGGGCGTGCTGCTGGAATTCAACTCGATCCTCGATTCGTGCGACGGCGAGCTCGCGCGGCTGCGGTTCCAGTACTCAAAGCTCGGGCAGTGGCTCGACAACCTTTCGGACGACATCGTCGACAACGTCTTCTTGATCGCGATCGGCCACGGGCTCGGCGGGATCTGGGCGTGGATCGGTTTGTTCTCGGCGCTCGGGCGCGTCCTGGTCTCGCTCGTCACGTACGTGAGCGTGTATCGGAGCACCGGCACGGGCGATGTGTTCGCGTTCCGCTGGTGGTTCGAGAGCGACAAGGTCTCCGCCGACGACGTCTACGATCCGAAAGCGATCACGACCTGGCTGCGCTCGTTCGGACGGCGCGACACGTTCGTGTTCATCTGGATGCTCGCGTGCGTGGCGGGTTTCCCGTACTGGGTGATCGGTCACGGCGCGGTGATCGCGGCGGTCAACGTGAGCCTGCTCGTCCTGCAGTTCACGGTGTACCGCCGTAAGCTCGCAGCATGATGAAGTGGATCGTGCTGGCGCTGGCGCTCGCCGGGTGTGGCAAGGGCGGCGATAGCACCAAGGCGAAGAGCGACGACAAGCCGACCGTCGAAGCGTTCGAGGACTACAAGCACAAGGCGATGGCGACCGAGGGCAAGCTCGAGCTCAACAAGCTGAGCAAGCTCGCCAAGACCGTCGCCATCGAGAAGAGCGCCTATCCGATCGGCAAGGCGGCCCTGACGCCTGCCATCGAGTGCTGCAAGAGCGCCGATCACGAGTGCGCGCCCGATGCGAAGACCTGGGCGGTCGAGCCGTGGACCACGCTCGAGTTCACGATCGACGAGCCGCACCGCTTTCGCTACAGCTACGAGAGCACCGACGGTAAATCGTTTACCGCCACCGCGGTTGCCGATCTCGATTGCAACGGCACGGTGACGACGCTCACCGCGACGGGCACGCTCGATGCCTCGGGCTCCCCGCACTCGGAGATCAAGTAGTCCCCATCAGGTCGAGCTTCGGCGATCGACGGGTCGCTCCTCGGGTTGCAGTTCACGGTCGGACGCACGAAGATCGCCGCATGACCAAGTTCCTCCTAGCAACGTTGTTTGTCGCGGCATGCGGTAAGGGCGACAAGGTCCCAGGGACTGGCAGCGCCGCGCCGGGATCGGGTACCCCGCTCGGCGCGCCCATCGCCGACAACAAGCCTCCTGCCGTCGGGTCCGAAGGCAGGATAGTGCTCAACAGGCTCGGCAAGCACGCGAAGCTGCACGTCGGCGAGGTCGGAACCTATCCAGTGGGCAACGCACCGCTGACTCCCACGACCGACTGCTGCAAGGCCGCGGACCACAACTGTCCCGTCGATCCGACGGCGTGGGCGGGCGAGCCGTGGAAGACCCTCGATTTTTCGATCGATGCACCTGGCCGCTTTCGCTTCTCGTACGACGGCGCGGCCGATGGCAAGTCGTTCACCGCGACCGCGGTCGCCGAGCTGGACTGCGACGGCAAGCTCACGACGTGGACCGCAAAAGGCAGCGTCGATGGCGCGGGAAAACCGACGGTCGACATCACCCCGAAGTAGCTGACCAAAAGGAAGCGTTCAGCGACTACAAGATCAGACCGCCGCCGTGAGCTCGCGGCGCGCGCGCAGCTGCCACATGTAGTGGTACGGGTTCTCTCGGATGAACCCCTTCGAGACGACGTCCATGTGCTTGCCGATCAGCTTCGTGATCTTGCGAGCCGTGTAGGGATAGCCCATCTCCCAGTGATGCTCCGGAATCGGCTCGTGCCGCCACGGCAGCATGAACTTGTGACCCGCCGTGAAGTGGTGGTCGCCCCACCAGAAGGACCAGCGCACGCGGAGGCCGCGATACGGCAGCGAGATGAACACGTGCGGCTTCGCGCGGCGCGCGATGTTCTCGAGGCAGGTCTCGAATTCGGCGAACGGGAGGTGCTCGAGGACCTGGAATGCGCAGATCGCATCGAACGTCAGGCCCGCCGGTAGCACCGCATCGAGCTTCGTGATGTCGGCGACGTAATCGACGCCACGCGTGGTGTCGATGTCGAGTGTCTTGACCTCGACGCCTGCGGCTCGCAGGTAGTTGCGAAAGACGCCGGAGCCAGGCCCGATCTCGAGCACGGTCTTGGGGCGGACCGAGAGCACCGCGCGCAGCTGGTGCCAGTACGACATCCAGCGCTCGGCGTCGTCGTAGCGCTCGAAGTCGTAATGCTCCGGCGCGACCTGGACTTCCCGCTCGGTCATGCGAGCCGCACGCTAACATGGTATTCCCGACGGAGTGACGGACGAGCCCGAGCTCGGCAAGCGGGTCGCGCAGGGAGTTGCGTGGTCCGGCGGAGCCCAGGCGATCATCGCGGTCGCCGACCTGATCTCGTTCCTGCTGGTCACGGTGTACTGGATCGCGCTCGACGACTTCGGCGTGGTGGGCGCGGTCATTCCGTTTTACACGGCGCTCGATTACATCGCGGATCTCGGGGTCAGCTCCGCCTTGATCCAGCACGACGACCACACGCCCGACCGCGTCTCGACGGTGTTCTGGTTCAACCTGCTGGTCTCCGGCGGGCTCTTCGTCCTGCTGCTCGGGCTCGGCCCGCTCTACGCCGCGATCCAGCACACCCCGGTGATCGCTTGGTTGCTGATCGCCTACGGCGTGAAGCTGCTGATCCAGAACATCTACGCGATCCCGTTCGCGCTGCTTCGCAAGGAGTTGCGGTTCAGGGATATCGCGAAGGCGCGCGTCGCCGCGCACCTTGCCGAATCGGGCAGTCGCATCCTCTACGCTTATCTTGGCGCGGGCATCTGGAGCTTCACGCTCGCTGCGATCACGCGCGCGTTCGTGTTCGGAATCGCGATCCAGCTCAGCCATCCGTGGCGACCGCGGCTCGTGTTCCGCCCGCGAGAAGTGATCGGCTACGTGAAGTTCGGCGCGCGCACCGCCGCGAGCAACGTGCTGTACCAGGTCTACACGAGCCTCGATTCGCCGATCATCTATCACTACTTCGGCAAGGAAGCCTCGGGCATCTACACGCTCGCCGATACGTTCATCCTGGAACCCGTAAAGACGATCGCGAACGTCGTCATCGATGTGGCCTTTCCCACCTTCGCGAAGCTGCGCGCAGATCGCCGCGCGGTGGCGAATCAGCTGATCAAGTTCACGCGCCTCAACCTGCTCGCAGTCCTGCCGTACACGATCCTCATCTTCCTGATCGCGCCCGAGGTCCTGAACCTGTTCTGGCTCGGTCACGGCAGCGGCGATGTGAAGTGGACCTCGCGCAATGTCGAGCTCTGCGTCGATGCGATCCGCTTGCTGTGCGTGATGGGCTTCTTTCGCTCGCTCGGCTTCCTCGGGCCGCCGCTGCTCGATGGCATGGGCCGCCCCGATCTCACGCTGCGCTACATGATCGTCGCCACGTTCGCCGTGCCCGGCTCGTTCCTGCTCGGCGCGAAGTTGCTCGGCCCGAGCCTGGGGTTCCTGTCGGTCGCGGTCGCGTGGGCGATCGGCTACCCGATCGCGTTCGCGGTGCTCGCGTACCTCGTGGCGCACACGGTGAAGCTAAACGTGCGCGAATACGTTCAGGCCTCGTGGGGCATCATCGCGAGCTGTGCGATCGGGCTCGGCGTTGGCTTTGCGGTCGATCGCGCGCTACCGGATGCCTCGAATGCGATGCGCCTCGCCTCGATCACGGCCGCGACGCTGGGCTCGATCACGCTCTTGCTCGTGTACTGGCAGAAGCTCACGCCGCGCGCGATTGCTGCGAGTCTCGGAGACTAAGTTGCCCTACGAACTGAACAGAATCGCGCAGGTTGAGGACCATACGGACCGGGGCTAGTTGCGAGGAGAAGTGGTTCTACTTGAACCGTGGCGAACATCGAGACCGAGGGAAATCGCGCTCGTCCTTCGTCTTATAGGGTGTTGGTCAAGCGCGCGGCTCGCCTCGCGCAGCTGGACGTGACCTTGCTTGCATGCCACCTCACGCAGTCCACGCAGTCAGGTGGCCTCCAGCAGAACCGATTCCATCTCGGTCCTCGGGCGTTTCTCAGTAGCGTCGCGCCGGTCGAAGGCTCTTCGCGCACTCCCGCGGTCTGCCGCGCCGGAGACACCTGTTTATCGTGCGCAACTGGAGAGCAGGCTAGGTCACTCCCTGCCGCGAACACGCGAGCGCTGTACGGATCAGCAGCTCGAGGTCAGGCCGATCGACCTTCGCGAGCGCCTGCTCGACATAGCGCGCAGCCTCGGCCTTCCTGAAGCCGAGGGTCGTCAGCGCTTGCTTCGCCTGGGTCACGGCGACGACGCTCTCGAACTTCGAACGCCCCACGGGGGGCGTCGAGCCTGCGACGCGCGGTTGAAGTCGCGCTGCACGGAGCGCCTCGCTTGCATCCATCGGATCGATCGCCTCTGCGCTCGCGAGCGACGAGGGCGACGACGAGGACGACGAGGACGACGAGCACGACGAGCACGACGAGGACGACGAGGACGACGAGGACGACGAGGACGACGAGGACGACGAGGACGACGGCGAGGATAAGGGAGGTGGAGTCACATACCTGATCGTGAGGTTCGGCGCCGAGCCCGTGATCTGAAGCTTGCCTTCATGAAGGGCGCGGTGGTGTGCCGAACAGGTGAGGGTCAAATTCTCGGCCTCGTGGCCGCCGCCGTGTTCGCGATGCACGATGTGATGGAGATCGACGTTACGCGAGGCGCGGCAACCCGGGACACAGCATTTTCCGTGATCTCGACGCTGCACGAACCGCCGCACCATCGGCGTGATGTCTTGCGTCGCGCGCGCGGGTTCGAGATCGGATCCGATGCGCTGAGCATCGCATTCGGCGCGC
>JANXOP010000095.1 GCA_025357755.1 Kofleriaceae bacterium
TCGATGCGATGGTCCACGACCCGCTCGGCGATCCCAAGGAAGCGCACGAGGAGTACAAGGTCCACATCACGCCGCTCGAGAAGTTCAACCAGCTCGATGCGCTGATCCTCGGTGTCTCGCACGCGGAGTACCTCAAGGACATCCCGGGCATCTACGCGCGTGTGCGTGACGGCGGCGTGGTGATCGACGTCAAGAGCGTGCTCCCTGTCACGCCCCCGCCGCGTGGCATTCGCCAGTGGAGCCTGTGAGCAAGTACGAGGATGTTTGCGCCGATCTGGTGAACTCACCGCGGCGATGGCTGGTCACGGGCGTGGCCGGTTTTATCGGCTCGGCCCTGCTCGAGCGGTTGCTCGATCTCGGCCAGAGCGTCGTCGGCGTAGATAACTTCCTCACCGGTCACCAGCACAACCTCGACGACGTGCTCTCGATCGGCGCGGACGAGCGGCTCCAGTTCAAGTTCATCGAAGGCGATCTGCGCGATCCCGAGGTCGCGAAGAAGGCGACCAAGGACGTCGACATCGTGCTCCATCAAGCCGCCCTCGGCTCGGTGCCGCGATCGATCAAAGATCCGATGGCGTCGCACGAGCACAACGTCAACGCGTTCTTGAACGTGCTGACGGCGGCAAAAGAGAACGGCGTCAGTCGCGTAGTGTTCGCCTCGAGCTCGTCGGTCTACGGTGATCATCCGGCGCTGCCCAAGCTCGAGGATCGAACGGGCCGCTTGCTGTCGCCCTACGCGGCGACGAAGCGCACCGACGAGATCTACGCGCAGACCTTCCACGAGGCGTACGGGCTCGGCACGATCGGCCTGCGCTACTTCAACGTATTCGGTCGCCGTCAGGATCCCGAGGGCGTGTACGCCGCGGTGATCCCGCGCTGGACCGCCGCGATGATCGCGGGCAAGCCATGCGTGATCTTCGGCGACGGTTCGAACAGCCGCGACTTCTGCTACATCGACAACATCGTGCAGGCGAACTTGCTCGCAGGCACGGCGAACCCCGAATCGGAAGGCGCGATCGGCACGGTCTACAACGTAGGTTGTAACGGCCGCACCGATCTCAAAGAGCTGTTCGCGATGATCCGCGACACTCTCGCCAAGGATCAGCCCGAGCTCGCGACCGCACAGCCCGTGTTCGAGGGCCCGCGGTCGGGCGATATCGCTCACTCGCAAGCCTCGATCGAGAAGATCCAGACCGCGCTCGGCTACGCCCCGACCCACCAGGTCGACGAAGGCATGGCCGAAACCGTCGCGTGGTTTGCATCGCGGCTGCGCAAGAAGAAGAGCTCGTAAGAAGTGCTATCGTTGGACCGCGATGTCTGACGATCAGCTCCCCAAGCCCGAGCCGAAAGAGATCGACGAGAAGCTGGCCTTGCAGCTCAAGCATCTCGCCGAAGACTCCGTTCTCAAAGGCGTGCCGTACGGCGACGAGAAGTGTGACAACTGTCTCTACTATCTCAATCCCGACGACAAGCTCGCATACTGCTGGCACCCGAAGCTACGCATCCTCGTCGGTGCGGAGTGGTGGTGTCAGTGGTGGGAGAAGATCGAAGAGTAACGCGTGAGATACGAGGACAAAGAGGTTGATGGGATCGACCTCGAGCACGCTCAAGAGCAAGAGCGCGAAGGCGTGGTCAGCGAGGACCAGGTCGAAGCTGTCCCCGAGCTCCGTCCCGAAGAGATCGAGGCGAACCAGCACGTCGCCCTCGATGCGATGCGCGCGATCCTCGAGCGTCGCCACGTCGTGGTCAACGACCTCGGCTTGGCGCAGAGAGAGCTCCGCGCGCTCGAAGCCCTGCAGGCTGCGGTCAGCGGCAAGAGCGGCGAGCTGTCGCAGTTCGTGTTCGCCTCTGATCGCCGTGACCTCCTCGAGCAAGCGCTCGCGGTGTTGCAGCCCAAGGCGCTCGACGAGCAGTCCAAGCCGTATCTCGATCTCGTCGCGCGCGTCGGCTCGCTGCGCCACGATCTCAAGGAGCTCGAGGACGCGCAGGACAACCTGCTCGAAGCGAACCCCGAGGTCGGCGTGGTGAAGTCCGATAGCGACACCGCGGCTAAACCCAAGCCAGCGCCCGACGACGATCTGTCTCTGACGGGACCGGAGCGGCTGATCAAGAGGCCGGCATCGAGCCTCGATGGACCTGCGTTGCCGCCGGAGAAGCCCCTCGAAACGTCGCTCGGATCGAAACAAGATCTCGCCGACGCGAACATTGCCGAGCCGCAAAAGCTGAAGACCAAACCATTCTGGAAGCGCGGGACGTGAGAGGACGCAGCACTACCGCCAAGGCGCCAAGAACGCCAACGCGACACGCGGATAGGGCGATCCGTAGCTCGGGTTCCGGACCTTGGCGCGCTTGGATTCTTGGCGGTGATCGGTCCGCGTCCGTACACGCCACGGATCGCCCGTGCGTCACGTGACCGAGCCATGGCTCACCGCGGTGCTCGAGGAGATCCGGCTGCATGCGGAGGCGGCGCTGTTGCGGCGGCTCGATGTCGGTTCGCCATCGCAGATCTATCTGCGCGATCCGGCGGCGCTCGCGCGCATCACGAACGGGACGCTGCGACCGCAGGGCGCGCATCGCAAGGCGAATGCCGAGGTCGAGGCCGCGATCGACGACGCGAGCGCGAAGTCCGCAAAGCTCGTCGCCTCGCACTCGCGGCTCGCGGTGATGACTGCGCGGCTCGGCATCGATGCGGCGGCGAGTGGCATCGTTGCCGCCACGCTCGCGTATGCGCTCGATCTCGATACGCGCGAGCTCGTCCACGCGCTCGCACCGAGGAAGGCACCGGCCCTTTACCTCGCGACCTGCGCCGATCTGCTCGGGCTCTCGCCGATCGAGCTGCTCGCCGCGATCGCGCCGAGCGGTGCGCTTCGCCGCACGCGCGTGATCACGATCGAGGGCACCGGCCTCGATGCCGCGATCGAGATTTCGCAGCCGGTGCTCGCGTGGCTGCTCGGCGACGAAGCGTTGCAGCCGCCGATCGCGGGGACGTGCGAGCTCGTGCCGGCCACCGCGATCTCGAGCGTGGTGTTACCGAGGGCCGTGATCGAGGCGGTGGATGCGGTCGAACCGCGTGCGCATGCGGCGATCGCGGTCGTCTTGCGTGGCCCGCGCGGAAGTGGCCGGCGCGCCGCGGCGCAGCGGCTCGCCCAGGCTCTGCAGCGCCCGCTGATGGTCATCCCGATCCCGGCGCTGCTGACCGCCGAGAAACGTACGGGGAGATCGTTACTCGCGACCGCGCTCGCGAGCGCGCAGCTCCACGATGCGGTGCCGTATCTCGGCGATGCCGATGCGCTCTACGACGAGTCCGGTACGATGGCGGCCGAGCACGCCGATGCGATCAGCGAGGTCCCCGGAGTGCTCTGCGTCGCCTCGACCGGCCGCGGTGGCCATCTCGATCTGCGCCGGCCCGCACTGATCGTCGCCATGCCGCGGACCGAGCTCGAGGATCGCCAGAACGCGTGGGCGAACTCGCTCGTCGCGGTCAAGGGCCCGATCGAGCACGCGATGGAGCTCGGCGCGCGCTACGTGATCGGCCCCGGCGCGATCGCCGAGGTCGTCGGTGAAGCCGCGAAGCACGCGGCCGCGGCACGCACGCCGTTCGATCTCGACGTGATCGAAGGTGCCGTCGGTCGCCGGCTGTCACTGCGGCTCGGCACGTTCGGTTCGGTGGTGTCGCGCAAGGCGCTGATGACCGAGCTCGTGCTACCCGACGATGTCGTCGACACGCTGCGCGACATGATCGCGATGGTCAAAGAGCGCGCGCAGATCCTCGAGCGCTGGGGCTATCAACGTCACCTCGGCATCTCGCGCGGGGTCGCAGGCCTCTACTCCGGCGAGCCCGGGACCGGCAAGACGATGGCGGCCTCCGTCGTGGCCTCCGAGCTCGGCCTCGAGCTCGTGCGCATCGACCTCTCCGCGGTCGTGTCGAAGTACGTCGGCGAGACCGAGAAGAACCTCGGCCGGATCTTCGACGAGGCGCAGGATGCGCACGCGATGCTGTTGTTCGACGAGGCCGACTCGCTGTTCGGCAAGCGCACCGAGCTCAAGAGCGCGCAGGATCGGTTCGCGAACCTCGAGGTCAACTACATCCTCCAGCGTATGGAGACCTTCGATGGCGTCTCGGTGCTCACCACGAATGCCGAGTCCGCGATCGATCCCGCGCTCCAGCGCCGGCTCAACTTCCGGATCCGGTTCCCCGAGCCCGAGGTCGGCGAGCGCGAGCGGCTGTGGCGCCAGCTCCTGCCGCCGTTGACCGGCCTGACCGAGGTCGACTTTCACGGCCTCGCGGAGCGCTACGACATGACAGGCGGTTACATCAAGAATGCGGTCGTCCGTGCGGCGGTCATTGCCGCGCGTGCAGGACGCGCCATGGCGGGCGAAGATCTGTGGGTCGGCGCACATCACGAATATGTCGAGATGGGTAAGGTCATGCCGGCGCCCGAGGGAGCTCCTTGAATGACTGAAACGAAACAAAATCCGATGCTCGCGACAGCCCTCGCGATCGTGGCCGGTCTCGGCCTGATCTTCGCGAGCTTCTCGACGCGCTGGCTCGCGAACTACGGCACCGAGGGATCGATCGAGATGGGCCTGCGCCAGACCACCGAGTGCGGCTCGGTCGGCATGCTGCTCGGTCCCGCGCCCGACGAGTGCCGCACCAAGAGCGCGAGCGATTACGCGAAGGAATGGAACGTCAGCGAAGGTCGCTACTACTCCGCGGTGTGGGCGCCGCTCGGCCTCGTCACGCTGATCACGAGCCTGCTCGGCGCCCTCGGTCTGCTCGCGGGTGCGGCCGTCGGGTTCATGAAGACCAAGCCACAGCTCCCGGTCTCGCCGAGCTCGGTCGCGCTGATCGGGCTGATGCTCGCGATGATCAGCGGCTGCGTGTTCGTCGCGACCAAGCCAGGGGTCCCCGGACTCGCGGGCGTTGGCATCGCGTTTTGGATTTTCGGCGCGGGAGCGGTCGTCGGGATTGCTGCCGCGATCATGCTCGCGAAAGTGAACCGCCCCGCCGATCCAGATCTGATGGACGACGCGATGAATCCCGATAACTTTTGACGTACCGTCTGCGCATGTCTTTGCGCGGCAAAACCTTGTTCATCACCGGCGCGAGCCGCGGTATCGGTCTCGCCATCGGCAAGCGTGCCGCGCGCGACGGCGCCAATGTCGTGATCGCGGCGAAGACCGCGGATCCGAATCCGAAGCTGCCGGGGACGATCTTCACGGCGGCCAAGGAGATCGAGGAGGCTGGCGGCAAGGCGCTCGCCGTCCAGTGCGACATCCGCTTCGAGGATCAGGTCCAGGCCGCGGTCGCCAAGGCGGTCGAGACCTTCGGTGGCATCGACATCCTCGTCAACAACGCCAGCGCGATCAACCTCACCGGCACCGAGTCGACGGACATGAAGCGCTACGACCTGATGCACAGCATCAACACGCGCGGCACGTTCCTCGTCTCGAAGACCTGCATCCCGCACCTCAAGAAGGCCGCGAACCCACACGTCCTCAACATGTCGCCGCCGCTCAACATGGAGACCCGCTGGTTCTCGCCGCACGTCGCCTACACGATGGCGAAGTTCGGCATGAGCATGTGCGTGCTCGGCATGGCGGGCGAGTACAAATCGGCCGGCATCGCGTTCAACGCGCTGTGGCCGCGCACCGTGATCGCGACCGCCGCGGTCCAGAACCTCCTCGGTGGAGATGCCTCGATGAAGGCCTCGCGCACGCCCGAGATCCTCGCGGACGCCGCGTACATCATCTTCAACAAGTCCTCGAAGGAGTGCACCGGTAACTTCTTCGTCGACGACACGCTGCTCGCCTCCGAAGGCAAGACCGACCTCAGCGAATACTCGACGACTCCAGGCTCGACGAGCTTTTTGCCCGACTTCTTCGTCTAGCGATTCTTGAATTCCGCGATCGTGAGGATGATCGAGATGATCACTATCACGCCGGTCACGATCGCGACGACGATCATTAGACCGGCAGCTTCTTCATATCGACGGCCTTGAGGGCCTGCTTGGACGCCGCCGGCTTCTTGCGGCGCGCGCCGAGGAAGCCGAACGCCGCGCCGACCGAACCACCGACGAGGTGGGCCATGTGCGAGACCTGGTCGTTGTTGAACGAGCGCATGACCTCACCGCCCATGTAGATCAGCGCGACCGCGATGAACGACAGGGGAATCTCGCCGCCGCGTACGTTCGCCATCGAGGCGAGGAGGATCATCATGAACGCGACGCCACTGGCGCCGAGCACCATGTTGCTCCCGAGCGCCAGGTTCGCGAGGCCGGTCACGAGGGCCGTGCCGAGGATCATCAGGAGCAAGCCGAACGAGCCGTGACGCTCCTCGAGGATCGGCCCGATCAGGAGGACCAGCATGAAGTTGCTGATCAGGTGCTCCCAGCTGGCGTGCCCGAGGATGTGCGAGAACAACCCGATGTACGAATGGATCCCGTCGAGGTGGGGATACGAGACGAACCACTCTTTCGTCGCCGGGACCGCCTCCGTGATGATGAACGCAACCACGGCCGCGAGCGCGAACGTGAGCACCACCGGGGCGTTGTACGTGATGCGTAGCTTCACGCTTGAAGGCTAGCACTCGCGGGCAAGCCCTGCCCTACCCACCGGGACGGCCAGGCTCGTGCCAATCTCGAGGAATATCGGCTTGCCGGCGAGCCAAACCGTTGCCACCCTCCGGGCATGGCAACTGTTGAGATCACCGGGGATAACTTCAAGGACACGATCGAGAAGCAGGGCATCGTGCTCCTCGATTTTTGGGCGGAATGGTGTGGCCCCTGCAAGGCCTTCGCTCCGGTGTTCGAGAAGGCCTCGGTCACTCACGCAGATGTCACCTTCGGCAAGGTCGACACCGAGACGCAGCAAGAGCTCGCCGGGGCCGCCGGCATCCAGGCGATTCCCACGCTGATGCTGTTCCGCGATGGCGTCCTGTTGTTCCGCGAATCGGGCGCACTGCCACCCGCGGCGCTCGAGGAGCTCGTCAGCCAGGCGAAGAAGCTCGACATGGCGAAGGTCAAAGAAGAGATGGCGGCGCACGAGGCGGGCCACCAGCACGGCCCGAACTGCAACCATGACCACGACGGACACGGGCATGACCACGCGGGCCATGACCATTCGCACGACCACGCGGGCCATTCGCACGGCCCCGGCGACGACCACAAACATTAGCGTGTTACCGTTTAGGCGGTGAAAGTTGCCGCCGCGTGCGCGCTTTTAGCTGCCTCGGCAGGGTCGGCAAACGCGGGTCCTCGCGATGCCTTCGGCTTCGAGCAACCGGCCACGAGTGAGAAGCCGCTCGACTGCGCCGACGGCACCGATTTCGGCTGCGCGCGCGCGACTGATCCGATCGCGGACGCCGTGCCCTACGCGCTCTCGACGTATCTGTCGGCGAAATATCTCCTGACCTTACCGGTCGCCGATGCAACCCACGATCAGGTCGCCGGCTACGCGCTCGGGGCGAGCCGTGACGAGGCTGGCGTGAATTTCGCGGGCGCGAACGGCCTCGAGAATCGCTGGACGATCGAAGGTGCGCCCGCCGACAACATCCGTACGGGCGGCGCCGATACGAAGGTGCCGCTGACGTTCCTCGACGGCATCCGGGTCACCGCGGGTGGCTTTGCCGCGCGCGACCGGGCCTCGACCGGCGGCACGATCGACGCGCAGCTCCGGCGCGGCACCGCCGATCACGAGGTCGAGGCGCACGTCTGGGGCGGCCTCTCGGCGCTCGCGCGACACGCGCCGTATCTCCCGAGCAGCTACGTCGTGCGCATCGGCACGCTCGACGCGGGCGCCGATGTCGCGAGCTCGTTCGTCGCGACCGGTCCTCTCGGTGACCATTTCGGCGGCACGACCTGGTACGCCGCCGGCGTCGCGCCGGAACTGTCGCGCTCGAACTTCAACTTCAAGGCCTCGCGGCTGACCGACGCGAACCAGGATGGCGTGCCGGACGGGCTGCCCGGCCTCGTGACCACCACCCCGATCGAGAACGATCGCATCGACGTCACGAACTACAACGTGCCGCTGATGGCGCGGGTCGGCCTCGATCGCGGCCATCATCACCTCGAGCTCTCGCTGATCGGCAGCGTCGCCTCCGCCGTCCGCTTCAACAACAACTCCACGCTGCAAGCGGGTGGCGTCGACGCGACGAACGTCATCGGCGATGGCATCGCGACGTATAAAGGTGAGTGGCAGGACACCAAGCTAAGGCTCCAGGTCGCGTGGCATCGCAGCCAGCACACCGAGTCCGCGCACTTCGCTGCTGCCGCGAACCTGCCCCAGCAGCTGAGCGGCTACGTCCCGGCGACGATCGCCGAGGATCCGAAACTCGCGCAGGCGTGCGCCGACAACGTCGCGACGGATGATTTTCCGAACGTCACCAACTGCCCGGTGCCGATCGGGTGGTTCTACACGGGCGGTGCGGGCCTGCTGGCGAACCAGACCGCGGATCGCCCGTCGATCACGGCCGATGTCGCGCACCGGATCGGCAACAACGTCCTGCGCGTCGGCGGCACGGGCGAGGATTCGCGGCTGGTCACCGAGTCGCGGTTCACCGGTAACGAGCAGGATCGCTCGCTGTTTCCGGGCGAGAACAGCGTGCGTCACTTCGTCGCGCAGGATCAGGCATGCACACCGGATACGAGCGAAGCGTGTACCTACGTCGACGTCTCGGAGCTCGCCTATCGGACCCGGTATACCGCGGCGTACGTCGAGGACACCTGGGCCGCCGCACCGGATCTCACGGTCGATGGCGGCCTGCGCTGGGAGCTGATGTGGGTCGGGCCGGTGCTCCACTTCTCCAATCAGCTCGCCCCGCGGCTCGGCGCGACCTGGGACCCGCTCGGCAAGGGTCGCTCGCGGGTGTGGGTGAGCATGGGCCGGAGCTATGCATTGATGACCGCCGGGGTCGGCTCGACGATCCTCGTGCGCGACCGCACCGCTGACGATCTGACCTTCCAGGGCAACACGTCCCGCGCGGTCAACACCGGCGCACCGCTCATCATTGCAAATGACGTCCAGCCGATCACGCAAGACGAGATCACGGCCGGGGCCGAGGTCGCATTGTTGCGCCAGCTACGCGTGCGGATCTGGGGCCAGGGCCGCTGGCTCGAGCGCGGGCTCGAATCGACCCCGGAAGGCTTCGATAACCCCGGCCGCACGGCGAGCGTCGGTCCGGCACTCCGCGATACCGAGCTTCTTGCTGTCGAGCTCGAGAGCAACCTGACCGCGGCGTTCGCGCTGCGGGTCGGCTATTTGTGGGGCCACACCACCGGGTCGTGGACCGGTGCGTTCGATCCGCGCAGTGGCGCCGCGCTCTACAATTCGACCGACTTCGACGTCCTCTCGAACAACCAGAACGGCCTGTTGCCGACCGACATCGGCCAAAGGCTGTACTTCGAGGCCCAACGCCACCAGCGGATCGGGCAGGTCGACATGTCGGTGGCGACTCGGTTCACCGTTGCAACGGGACGGCCACGGGACGCGCTCGGCGATGGCGATGCGGGACTTATTTATCTGATCGACCGCGGGTCGTACGGCCGGAGCCCGCTCCAGACCCAGGTCAACCTGCGCGTGGCCGCGAGCTATCGCCACTTCGATATCACCCTCGACCTGTTCAACCTGTTCGATCGACGCGATGCGACGAATGTCGACTCGGTCTATTCGAGCGGGTCCTTGATGCCGATCGATGGCGGCAAGCCAGAGGATCTCGTGTTCCTGCGGACGGACGAAGGCAACGTGGCCCAACGCCGCCCGGCGTTCCAGACCGGCACCGCGTTCCAGGCGCCGTTCTCCGCAGTTCTCGGCCTGCATCGATCCTTTTAGAACCGCGGGTGATATGATTTTTTCGCTGCGATGCCATTGGGATGGCGACGCGGTTTTACAGAGGACCTATGGCCGATCTGTCTCAGTTCGCCGAAGCCACTGCCGCCGTCAAACACTCGCCGCATGCGGTGAGTGCATGGGAAGAAGCCGAAGGGCTCGCCGCGGATCTCGATAAGCCTGACGACATCGTCACGCTGTTCACCGAAACGCTCAGCGCGGATCTCGAACCGGAGGTCGCCGAAATGATCGGCGAGCGCGCCGGCGGGTTCTGCGATGAATGGTTCGGCGACGATCCGAAAATCCTCGAAAAGATCCTGTCACGCGTGCTCGTGCTCGCGCCGACCTCCGAGAGCGCGCTGCAACGCCTCTCGGTGATCTATACGGTCGCCGAACGCTGGGCCGACGTGCTCGCGCTCTACGACCGTGCGATCAAGGCGAGCAAGGACAAGGCGGCCAAGATTCGCCTCCTCCGCGAAGCCTCGCAGCTCGCGAAGGACGTCGCGAATCAGCCCGAGAAGGCGATCGAGTACTACCAACAACTGCTGCCGCTCGTCCCCGATGACAATCGCGTCAGCCAGAGCCTCGAGCGCTTGCTCGAGCGCCACGAGCGTTGGGCCGATCTGATCGCCTTGTGGGAAGGCCGCCTCGAGGGCCAAACCAAGAAGGAGCGAGAGAAGAGCCGCGCTCGCATCACCACGGTGTGGCTCGACAACCTCCATGATCCGCAGAGCGCGCTCACCGCCGTCAAGCCGCTGCTCAACGAAGCCGAGGAAGACAAAGAGCCGACGGCGCTGCTCGAGCGCATCATCGAAGCGCCGAAGGCGACCAAGGGCGTGCGCGATGCCTCGCTCGACCTCTTGCGCTCGCACTTCGATTCGACCGCACGTCCGCGCGAGGTGATCCGGATCCTCGAGAAGATCATCCACCTCGATCCGACCCACTCGCGCGACCTGCGCGAAGAAGCGGGTCAGCGGCTCGCGGAGCTCGATGACATTCCGGCCGCGATGGATCACTACGCGGCGCTGCTCGCGATCGCTCCCGAATCGAGTGTGACCGAGGAGAAGCTCCGCACGCTCGCCGAGCGCGGCGGACATCACGATCGGTATGGCGAAGGTCTCGCCGCCGCGGCGCGCGCGATCAACAGCCAGATCGAGCCCACGCGCAAGGTCGAGCTCCTCGCCGAGGCCGCACGCACGCGGCTCGAGCGGATGATGGATACCGACGGCGCGATCGACCTGCTCGTCGAAGCGAGCGCGGTCAGCGGCGCTGCCGAGACCGAACAGCTCACGGTCGCTCGCCGGTTGGCCGCGCTCTACGCGCAGACCAATCGCCCGAAGGAGCGCCTCGGTGTCCTCGAGCGCCAGGCGCACCTCGAAGCGAGCGATGTCGCGCGCGCCTCGATCCTCAGTGAAGCCGCGAAGCTCGCCGAATCGCTCGGCGATACCGACCGCGCGCTGTCCTTGTGGGAGCGTCGCGTCGATAGCGATCCGTCGGATCTCTCCGCGCTCGATGCGCGGATCGGCATCCTCGAGAATCAGCAGCGCTGGGATGATCTCGTGATCGCCCTCGAGAGCCGCGCCGCGAAGGTCGCTTCGACCACGCAGCGTCGCGCCGACCTCGTGCGTGTCGCCCTGGTCCACCAGCAGCAGCGCAACGATCTCGATAAATCGATCGATGCGTGGAAGCGCGTCGTCGCCGATCACAAGGATGACGAAGAAGGCATCTCGGCGCTCGCCGACCTGCTCGCCGAGACCGGTCGCTGGAAAGAGATGGCGGACCTCCTCGAGGGCGCCTCGGGTCGCGCCACGCAGCGCACCACCGGTCGCCTCGTGCGGCTCGGCGATGCCCTGCGCGCGCACCTGAACGAACCCGCCCGCGCGCTCGCCGCGTATCGCAACGCGATCGCGATC
>JANXOP010000096.1 GCA_025357755.1 Kofleriaceae bacterium
GCGCCGCGGTCGCGCTGCGCCCGATGCACATCACGTCGCCGACGAACGGATCAAATACGCCACGCGAAACACGACGAACCGAGACCGCGAACACGAGCCCAGCCCATCGACGTGACCCCATCCTCGGCCGCCATGGCCGTGACCTTGCGGCCGTCGATCTACGCTCGCACGGCGCGCTCGAACCCAGTCGGCGAGGGCCTTCGAGGCATCGAGCTGCTCGAGTCGCGGGCGACGACGGACAGGGCGGATGGCCTGACCGGTTCGAGCCACGATCGAGCCACGATCGAGCCACGATCGGCTGACGATGATCCTCCGTAGATCGGTCGTCAAGCGTGGATCACAGGCCGTGCGATCCTGTTTAGCTCGCGCGCACCTTCGTTCGCGGTGCGGTACGCTGGATCGATGGCCGAGCTGAAGCGCGACCTCGGTCCGTGGGCCGCGACCTCGCTCGTCGTCGGGACAGTGATCGGCACCGGCGTCTTCTTGAAGACCGCCGTGATGGCGCGGTCCGGTGGATCTGCACCGTGGGTGCTGGCGGCGTGGCTCGTCGGCGGTCTCTTGTCGTTCGCCGGTGCGCTCACCTATGCCGAGCTCGGCGCGCGCTTTCCGCAGACCGGTGGCGAGTACGTCTATCTGCGCGAAGGCTACGGCCGCAGGACCGGCTACCTGTACGCGTTCACCCGGTTCTGGATCACGACACCGGCGTCGATCGCCGCCTACGCGATCGGGACCACGACCTTTCTCGGTCGCGTGTTCGAGCTCCACGGCATCGCCGCGAAGCTGCTCGGCGTCGGGTTGATCGCGGCCATCACCGCGATCAATTGTGGCCGGATCGTGATCGGCGGCGGGGTGCAGACCGTGCTCACGATCATGAAGGTCGTGATGATCGTGGGCCTCGCGGTCGGCGCACTAGTGTTCGCACGCGCGGGCGATTTCGGCCGGCTGTCCGCGGCGGGCGGCGGGTGGCCCGGGTGGAGCGCCTTCGGTGCGATGGTGCTCGCGGCGCTGTGGGCCTACAGCGGCTTTCAATATCTCTCGCTCACGGCGGGCGAGATTCGCGATCCGGAACGCACGTTGCCGCGAGCGATCATCTTCGGGATGCTCGCGGTACTCGGCATCTACGGGCTCGTGAACCTCGCGTACTTCTATGCTCTTCCCTTCTCCGAGGTCGCGGGATCCTCGTCGGTGGGCCAGGCCACGGCGGCGACGTTCCTCGGTGGTGGCGCGCAGATCGTGCTCGCCCTCGCGATGACGATCTCGACGCTGTCGGCGATGAACGGCTGCATCCTGATGGGTGCGCGGCTGCCGTATGCGGTGAGTAAGGATGGGCTCGCACCTGCGCTGCTCTCGCGAATCTCGGCGAGGACGAACGTACCGGTGCCCGCGCTGATCGTGCAGGGGGTGGTCGGCTCGATCTACGCGCTCGGCGGCGGCTTCGACCAGCTGACCGATGCGGTCGTGATCGTGACGTGGGTGTTCTTCATGCTGAACGCGGTCAGCGTGTTGCGACTGCGCACGAAGTCACCCCCCACGGGCTATCGCTTGCCGGGCTTCCCGATCGTGCCGCTGGTGTTCGTCGCGCTAGCGATCTTACTGATCGCCAATTCGATGTGGACCGCGCCTGGGCCGGCCGCACTCGGGGCCGGTATGACGGCACTCGCCGCGGTGATCTACCAGGTCCGCTACGCGCGCTCGCGCGGTTAGATCACAGGATCTCGGTCAGATCGGTACGCACACCGATCTCGCAAATCTCGTCGCCCTCGAACCGCAAGATGATCGCGCCCGGCAGGGTCCTGCGCATGCCCGCCTCGTCGGTCCACGAACCGTCGTAACGAACGAGTGCGCCCGAAGGGAGGGGGCGCACGTTCAGCACGTCGAAGGAGGGCTTCATGAACTGCTGGAACGTGTTGCGCGCGAGCTGGCAGAACGCAGCGCGCCCAGCCACGAGCTGGGGCAATGGCGAGGGAGCGAGCGGCAAGTTGTAGATCACGTCCTCGGTGCATAGCGCACCGAGTGCTTCGTAGTTACCGCCTTCGAGCTCGCGAAAGTAGGCTCGAGCGAGCGCGTCCTGATCGGTCGAGACGCTCGGAAGCCGCAGCGCGATCGAGAGCTGCTCGAGCAAGTCACTGATCGCGCAGGGCTTCACGAGCGCGAACGCGAGGCCACGTCGGGCGACCTCGGCCGGTTCGATCCGGTAGCCGCTGAGTACGCCAATGGGCATAGGCTGCGTCGTGTGCCGGAGCACGTCCACGCGCCTCCACGCCTCGCCCAGATCGTGCGTGCCGACCATCAGATCGGTGAGCACGATATCGAACGCACGCTCCTCGAGGACCTGCAAGGCGCGCTCGTTCGTGAAGACCGCGGTCACGTGAAAGCCGCGGGAGTCGAGCGCAGTGACGAGGAGCTCGGCGGCGTCCTCGTGATCTTCGACCAGCAGCAGCTCCGGAGTCACACGTCCAAGTATCACATCGCAACCGCGAAGACTCGGCCCAGAACGCAGCCCCGCTCCTCTGCTTCGAAGCGGCGCCGAGAGCACATCGGCCAGCTCGCTCGATCGTCCGAAGTGAAGAATTTTACTGGACGTCTCGATGCTCTCGAGCTCGTTCAGGCGTTCTTAGCCGCGGCTTCGCCGGTCTTGGTGACGTCGTGCGCGCCGTTCTGCGCGAGGATGTCCTTGGCCTGCTTGGCCCAGTCGTTGTCGACGGCGTGGACCGCGAGCAGCATGCCGCCCTTGTTCAGGTAGCCCTCGTAGCTCTTCGCCTCGAACTCGGGAATGCCGAGCCCGATCAGCGAGCCGGTCAGCGTGCCGACCGCGCCGCCGGCGCCTGCGCCTGCGAGTGCCGCGACGATCGGGCCCGCCGCGATGAAGGGTCCGAGCCCCGGGATGGCGAGCGCGCCGATTCCGAGGAGGAGACCGAGCGTGCCGCCGGCAACTCCGCCGACCGCCGCGCCTGCCATCGCACCTTCCGGCGCCTTGGTGTGCTTCTCGTGCGCGACTTCCTTGTTCGACGATGCATCGGGCAGCATGGCCGAGATGTCATCGCTCCGAAAGCCACCGGTGTGGAGCGCATCGATCGCTCTCTCGAGCGTCGAGCGGTCGTCGAATAGCCCGATGACAGCAATCTTCTTATCGTTGGTTTCGTTCATGGTGCAATCTCCAGCTGGTTAACAACCTTGGTCACGCCGGCAACCGCCGTCGCGAGCGTTTCGATCTTGGTTTTCTCGTCGGTGCTGGCTACCGGACCGGCGAGCGTGACGACGCCATCGTTGACCACGACCTTGCAGTTGTGGGCGTTCGTCGAGAGCGAGCTGTCGTTCATCAAGGACTTCCGCACGTCCGCGGCCACGGACACATCCGATTTGTTCTGGCCCGCTTGATCGGCGGTAGGAACTACCGACTTGTCGCGTTGGTTCTGCGCGGTGTTGTCGGCGGGCTTGTCGTCCGCCTTGGCTTTGCAGGCGCCGAGAGCCGCCGCCAGCGTGAGCGCGAGCGTGAAAGTTTTCATCCTCGGCCCTACAGCAAGGCATGTGCCTTCGCTTGCGAGCTCGTTCTGCCTGTAGTCGGCCGTATTGCGTGCGCGACCGCCCGTCGTGAGCGATCGAACCGAGAGGATTTGTGACGTACTCTGAATCCGTGGACCTCAAGCATCTCCATCTCAGCTCGCGCGATCACGTGGCCAGTCAGCGGTTCTACGAGACCTATTTTGCATTCCGCTTCGACGCGGTGTTTCCGCGAGGCGACCAGCCTGCAGCGACGATCCTCCGCTCGCCGACCGGCTTTCAGATCTATCTCGAAGCGGCGAGCGCCGTGCCTCTGCCCCCGTGGTTCCACGTCGGCTTCCTCGCTCGATCCGCGACGGAGTGCACCGAGCTTCACGACCGCATGGCGCGCGCTGGAGTCACGATCATCCGACCGCTCGTCTCGGTGCCGTTCACCAACTACTTCTTCGCGGACCCGGATGGTCATCACATCCAGGTCTACTTCGATCCGAAGTCAGTGCCGGCGCTTCCATAGCCACAGCACCCCGAGCACCCCGAGCGCCACCGCCGCGTAGCGGACCCACGTTCGCCGGAGCGGGCGAGGCGATCCGATCAGCAGCCGCTGGGGGTACTGCAACACGCGGGTCTCGGATCCGTCGTGCATCACGATGTAGTGGTTCCGGACCTCGTGCGTGATCGCGTCGTCATACAGGACGAGCGCGCCATCGCCGGTCACCGTCACGGTGGTCTCCCAGTACGGATGGCCATCGACCACGATCGAACGCACCGGTCCCAACGCGAGCTCCCAATTCGAGGTGATGTGCCTCGGCAGATACGCGGCAACTTGATCGCTCGTCGTGACGTTCACGTGTGCCAGCTCGGAGGCCGGGAGCCGCATCGCGAGGATCGTGGGAGTGCCTCGCGTGATCGTGACCTCGGTCATCGGCGCCGGGTGCGCACGAGCGACGGAGGTCAATGCGACGAGGATCACCAGGCGGATCACTTCAGCTCTCCCCCGTAGTCCGCGAGCTTGTCGCGCCACAGCGCGTGGTAGTGAGGGATGTCCGGAAAGGCGACGCCGTCTTGGACGATAAACTCCATCCAGATCCGAGGGCCGTCGATGCGCACGTACATGCCGGACTTCGCTAGATCGTTGCCGCCCGCAACGCCGACATAGGTCTCGCCTAAGGCCATCTCGTACGTGGCGATCAGCGGATACGACAGCGCATCGCCCGGCAGCGATGCGTAGCTCTCGATCGCTTCACGCACGAGCTTCTGCTCGTCCGGCGCGAGCTTGCCGACGAGCATGCCGCGGTCGGTGGTGTCCCATGCGAACGGGTAGCCGGTGTCGTATCCGCCGCTCGGAGGTTTCCCCTCCTCGCGAATGATCACCACACCCTTCACCACGTCGGTGAACGTACCCGAGAGGTGCGCGTCCGGATGTACCGCCAGCGCGTTCGCGAGCGCACCCATCGCCATGCTCTGGCGCTGCATCGGTGCGTGCGCCTTGCCATCGGGCGTCGTGAACTTCACGGGTTCGGCGCCGAAGAACATCGGGGTCGCGCTCGGCAGATGGCCGTTGAACGTCAGGTTCAGCGAGATGTGGTGGCCACCGAACTGGAGCTCCCACGGCGCACTCGCCGAGGGTGCGCCGAGGAACGCGATGAAGTAGTTCCCTGCGCCCCAGTCCATGTGCATCTGCGGATCGCGATCGAGCGGGGCGATCAGGTCATCGGCGAGGCGGAGCTCGTTGACCAGCTTGCGACCGCAGCTCGAGGTCGCTGCCGCGATCAGGGCGCGGGCACGCTTGGTCTGCGCTCCATCGAGATCACCGAGGCGCACACCGCGACGCGGGACCAGCCCGACCGGCAGATTCGACCACATCGTCGCGACCTCGCGGGTGAACGGGAGATCGAGCTTCGCACGTTGCTCGTCGGTGAGCGTCGATCGAAACGCGACCGCGGCGGCGACCACCGAGGCAACATCCGAATGGCCGCCCGCATCGGAGCACGCGAGCGGCGCCGCCGGGACCACCGGTTCCGCGCGCTCGCTGCAACCGATCACACCGAGGAACAACAGACTGCGAAGCATCGGATCTCGTAACATGGACGCGCGGGAGCTGCGGGATCTCGCCGCGTTCTTCAGTCCGTGAGGTAGTCTTCTGCGCGTGGGTGTTCCGGAGCTGCATGCGCTCGTTCTCGATACGAGGCAGCCGCTCGCCGAGCGCCAGCAAGCGTGGCGCGCCGCCATGCGCGGTCCGCTACACGCCGCACTCGAGGAGCTCGGGCTCTTCGCGCCGACGTTCGACGAAGACTTCGAGAAGTCCGCACCGATCCTCGACCTCGAGCTCGGCAAGGTTGTCCTGTGGGCGCTCGCCGAGCTGCGCTTGCGGTGCGTCCCGGTGCCGAAGGATCTGGGCGCCTGTACGAGCACCGCATTTCGCGCCGCGCTCACCCGCGTGACGGGCGCCGAACCCGTCATCGACGTGGTGGGCTTGCCGGTCGAGGTGCAAGTCACGCTGGGTCGCGCGCAGGCAGTGATCGGGATCGCGGATCCGGCGCGCGATGTTCTCGCGCTGCTCACGAGGTGGGCCGAGACCACGACGCTCCGGCCAGTGTGCGCGCCGGACCTCGCGATCTGGCTCGCGAATGATGCCCAGGTCGGCGCGGCCGAGCGGCTGGGGCTACGGCTCGATCGCATCCGCGTGCTCGACCCGAACGAGGCCGTGCGCGCACTCGTCCCGCACGCGACGATCGTGACCTTCGAGGACGGCGATCACCTCGGCGACTTCGACGACTATCGCCAGGCGCTGGTCGATGCGGCGTGCGCGACCAGCGCTCGGATCGCGGACGTCGTCATCCAGGGACGGCACGTCACCCTCGCGATCGATGGCGAGGCGGTGGCGCTCGAGCTCACGCCCATGCGGCCGCGCGATTTTCGCGAGCTCGCGGTCCACATCTTCGATGCGCTGGCGACCGTCCTCGAGCCCCGACTCGGCGCGCGCCCGGTGCTCGCGAAGGGTGACCTCGTCGTGCTCGCGACCGTCGAAGAGTGTGCACATCTGCGCGCCGCCGGCTTGCTCGAATAGTCGCCGGGGCGTGCGTGCTCGCAACCCGCAAGCATGCAGATCGCGCCGAATGCGTGACCTTGACTCGCCGTGTCACGCGTACGCTCCGGTGATGGACGAGGAACTGTCGATGGGCGCCGAGGACTTCGAACGGATCAAGGCGGCGCTGATCGCGAAGAAGGTGCGGGTGACGATCAACGTGCTGCCCGAGCCAGAGGTCACCAAGGACCGCACGATCGCGCACGACCTCGCCGAATCGCGGCTCGCCCGTCACGAGCTCGGGGTACGTGGCGTGTGGGTCCACGATCTCAAGGATATGAACTCGACGCACTCGCTCGAGGCTCTCGGTGCAGACCCGGACCAGCAGCGCACGCTGATCGCGAACGGTGCGGTCTGGGTAGGCCCCCGCCACCTCGCGCCGGTCTGATTACTTCTTCTTGATATCGAGCTCTTGGCCCGCGCTGATCTGACCGGGCGATTGAAAGTGCACGTGCACGTACTCGGAGTGGCCCGCTTCGATCGTGGCACTCTCGAGCAGGCTGTGATTCGCGTGATGGCTCGCGGTGTCGTTGTTGATCGCGTGATCGACACCACCGACGGAGACCACACCACGAAAGACCGCGCCTTCTCGGTTCGCGCGATTCGCGGCAGCATCGGTCAGAAAATCCAGGCCGACCCTCGCCGTGGCCTTCGTATCGTTGTCGATCAGCACGCCGACGTTGAACATCGTGCCGTAGCTCGCCGCATCGAGGCCGGCGCCGACACTCGGATGCTTCGCGATGACCGCTCTCACCGCCGCATCGTCGGTCGCGGCTCGAAGCTCGTCGATCAAGGTCGCGTAGTCTTCGGTGAGGCCCTTCGTCGTGAGATGCGTGCCGTCCCACACGCCCTTCTCGCGCAGCCACGTCGGAGCGATCCGGAACGCATGCTCGAGCACGTACACCGCGCCCGCATCGCCGCGTGGGCGCCCCGAGAGATTCGCATCGCTGATGGTGGCCTGAGCGTGCTCGACTTTCGGCGAAGGCCCACCGCCGAACTTCGAACCGGTGAGCGGCTTCTTGAACGGCAACTTCGAGACCAGGGCCGTGTCATCGGTCGCGAAGCTCGCCCCCTCGTACATGCCGGCCGCACGGCCGTTCGTGCCGCCGAGCTCGTACTTCGTATTGCCCGTGGCCGGTTTCGTGTTCGCGGGATCGCCGGCGACGACGCTCAGCTCCGCATCGCCCGAGAGCGCCACGTCGTAGCGCGCATCGAAGAGCGGCGGGTCACCGGCACCGCCAGCGGGTAACGTGCCGAGCTTGATCGGCGTCGCGACGGTCGCGTGCTTCGTGATGTTCGTGCGGTTGTGCGAGTCCTTGTCGTTCACGTCGCCCGCGGCTTCGCTCGCCGCCGCGACGACGACGTTCGGATCTGCGGCCCACTCGCCTTTGCCACCGTCGGCACGCTTCGCGCCACCGGTCGCCGCGGATGCACCCGACAACGTCGCGGTCACCGGCTCGCTCGCAGGCTTCACGACGAGGAACATGTCCATTGGCTTCTTCGTGTGATTCGAATGATGGATATAGGCGCCGAGCGATCCCGCCTTCGCGCTCGCCGACATGACGACGCCCGGCGTCGAGAGACCTTCCGGATTGTTCGACACGAGCAGCTGACCGGAGAGCGTGCCCGTCGGGGTGGCAGCCACGACCTTCTGCACGAAGGCATTGCCCTTGTGCTGGGTCAGGAACGCCATCGCCTCGGGTTGATGCTGGCGATGGCTCGCGAGAAAGGTCGCGATGTCGTGCGGCGTCGCGTTCTGAGCGAGGCGTTCGGTCAGATCACGCTGCCAGCTCGAGGCCGTCGCCGGCGCGGGTTCAGCCGTGGCGACGGACGGTTTTACCGTCGGGGCAAGCCGATCCTGCATCTGGCGTATTCTACGCGAGCGCTGCGCGAACCATCCCTTAATTCGGGCGCGAATGGCCCGGCTCCTGGCATGTCCCATGCTGGTTCGAGAGGCATGACCTCACCTCGCACACCTCACCTTGCCAACCCCGAGCAGGAGCGCACACCTGTGCCAGATCCGGCCGGTCAGTCGCCCGACGAGCCGATCGAGTTCACGGGCAACAACGACGTCGCGCGCGGCAATGCCGAGCGTGCGAACGCCGAACCCGAGCCGCAGGCGCTGACCTCGGCGAAGGTGCCAGGCGTGACGGATCCCGTGGAAGAACGCCGCCGCATCGAGGCCGAAGCCGACGCCGAGCGCTCGGGCAACTGACGCTCTGGCAACTGCCGCTCTGGCAACTGACTAAGTCAGCTGCGCGGAAGCAGGCAGGTGATCGTGGTGCCTTGGTTGTTCGAGGTGATGTCGATCGTCCCTCTGTGTGACCGCACGATCTGGGCGGCGATGTAGAGCCCCAGCCCGAGGCCTCCCGGTTTTGCCGAGGTCCCGCGCTGATAGGGCTCGAACATCCGCGCGACGAGCGCTGGCGGAATTGGCGGACCGCCATTGGAGACGGACAGCTCGAAATGCGAGGTCGTGGTCGCGAACGTCACGCGCACGAAGGCATTTGATGGACTGTGCACGAGCGCATTGCCGAGCAGGTTCTGGAGCAGCTGGGTCAGGCGAAGTGGGTCCGCGCGGACCGGACCCTCGCACCTGCTGACGACCTCGATCGCGCGCGTCGCGTGCTGGGATGCGAGCTCGCCGATGATCGGTCGCAGCACGGCTTCGACATCGACGACGAGCTCCGGCGCGACCGGGATGCCGCCACCGAGCCGCGTACGCGCGAGATCGAGCACATCGTTGACCAGGTGAGTCGCACGCTCGGCGCTGTTCGCGATGCGCGCGACGGTCTTCTTGGCTCGGTCCGTGAGCTCGCCGCTGTGCAGGAGCTCTGCTCCCAGCGCGATCGTGCTCAGCGGCGAGCGCAGATCGTGGCCGAGCACCGCGACGAATTGCTCGCGGACCTCGGCGATCGCGTTCGCATCGACCAGGGCCGTGGAGGTGACATCGTGGCGCGCCTCGGCATCGAGCTGGAGACCGACGAGCTCGGCGAACAGCTTGAACATCGCGAGGGTCTTGGGCTCGGTCAGATCGATCGGGTTGGCATCGAGCGCGCACACGTTTCCGAAATAGGTGCCGTTCGCGAGATAGATCGGAACCGAGATGTAGCTCTCGAAGTTGTAGAGCTTCGGCGTCGGATGTGTCGCGTACACGGGATCCTTGGACGCGTAGCTGATCACGATCGGCTTCTCCGCGAGCCGGACTTCCGAGCACAACGTCGTCGCGAGCTCGAGCTGGCCGCCGACCTCTAGCCCGAAATCGAGCTGGTCGTTGACCGCGCAGCACGTCCACTCGGAGTCCGTGACGTGGGAGATCAGTGAAAGTCGCAGCCCTGTCGTCTCGGTGATGACCTTGAGGATCGTCGGGACCGCCGTGATTCGCTGCACCAAATCGACGGGCGACACCACGGCGACACTGTAACCATCGCGCCGTCGAAGACCAGAGAGTTGTGAGGTTGTTAACCGCCCGCTACTCGATCTCGGCGTCGATGTTCGCGAGTGCCAACCAGTTACGTGCAACCTCGCGAGCTGCTTTTATTTTTGGCGCGGCCACCGTGATCCGGTGCTGCCAGCTGCCGTCCTCCTCGGTGTCGAAGCGACCCCACGACCGGGTCAGGCAGAGATTCTCGAGCTCGCGCAACAGGCCGCGCGCCTGGCCATCATAGCGACCGCGGCTGTGTTCTTCGTTGCCCGCGATCACGAGCGTCGCACCGGTGGGCGGAGCGTTCGAGATGTCTGCGATGAGCGCCAGCGCCTCGACATCGGTCGCGGCGTCTCCGATCGCGGTCACCGCTGCACGCGCCTCGGCAAACAACACGGCCGCAGCCTTGCGACTCAGCCGCGCGACATCGCGGATCGGCGGCGACGGTGCGACCAGAAAGAACGCCTCGTCCTCACCGGCTGTCCGCGTGGCATCGAATCCGACGCGCGCCCCGACGCCGAGCTTCGCGAGCCAGCGCAGCCACGCCGGGAAGGCCGCACCGGACGTGGCCGTGCGCAGCTCTTCATCGGTGACGAGCGGAATCGCGAGCAGGAGGGCCCAGCCGAAGCTGCCGAACCATCCGAGGCCGTTGTGACCGAGCGCGCGCGCCTTGACGAACTGGCGCACGTGCGGCCACGCAGCTTGGAACGCCTCGTCGCGGCGGTGATCGCTCAAGTACTTCGCGATCGCGGCGGCATCGCGGGGGCCCGAGCGCATGCGCTCCGCACGGTCGTCATCGCCGTTCACGACGGTGATATCGACATCTTCGCCTTCGAGCTCGCCGTGCATGCGCGGTGGCTGCGTGTAGATCCGCGTGAGGCCGAGCGCTGCGGCGATCCGATCCGGATCGTCACCGGAGACCAGGATATCGACATCGCTCGCGTGCGCCGGCGCGTATACGCTCGAGCCGTACGCCTCGACGATCGCGCGCGGATCCGTGACGGCACGAACGCGCGCGAGCACGCGTTCCGCTGGCGTCATTTCCACGCCAGCTTGATCAGCTCTTGCAACCGCTCTGGCGTGCTCGCCGTGGTCTTGCACATGAAGCCGCTCTTGTGCGCGAAGTGCACGTCGGTCTCCTTCTCGACCTTGGAGAAATCGAGGCGCGGATGATCTTCGTAGCGACCGATGCCGAACCCACCGCCCCGACGATCGGGATACGCGATCGCCGCGATCACGTTCTCGAGCTTCTCGGCGCGAATGTAGCCGCCCAGCATCATGCTCGGCTCGTCGGCCTCGGCCTCGGTGCGTGGCAGGTAGAGCGCTTCGATCGTCGCGTCGCCATTGGGAATCGACCAGCGCTGCACGCGCGCGGCGACGAAGTCCAGGCGCTCGCGTGCGACGCGCAGATATTCGAGCAGGTCGTCGCCGACCATCTTCATGTACGCGTAGAGCGGATCGCTCGGCTCGTGCCGCGACTTCTGCGCGAACCGCCGCAGCAGCGTCGTATCGATCGGCGAGTTCAACCGCGAGATCGCTCGGCGCGGCACGCCGAGCCACTCGCTCGTCTTGTTCGGACCACGCGAATCGAACCATTCGGCGGTCTCGAGCCAATCACAGAACTGGAGCGCATCTTCGTAGAGCCCGAGGTCCGCGAGCACGAGCGAGAGCGCGCAGGTAGGCGGATGTTCCCGCGGAAAGTGGTGATGATCGAAGTTGTGCTTCGCGGCATCGTGTACGCCCCCGATATCGACGACCGCGACGTCGACATCCTCGAGCTCGGCCGGCGTGGGCTCGCGCCGCTCGATCGGACAATTGTGGAGAGAGGCGAGGACGCACACCGCGAGGAGGTCGTCTTTGTGGGAGCCGCCAGGATGAGTAACGATCGTGTGCACGAGACCGGCACCCTACCAGAGCTAGAGCCGCGGGAGCAGCGTGAAGTCTCGGTGCACGAATCGCCACTCGACGACGTCGTTGTCCTTCATGCCGAGCTCCGCGAAGATCGGATCCGAAAGATCGATGCCGGCGGTGTTCACCGGCGTGCGAAACGCGCCCTTGCCGCGCTCCGAGGCCGGCCGCTCGTCGCGGCGCCAGTACGGATCGTCGACATTCCACGGTCCGACATCGAGCACCTTCGTGACGACCACGCGATCGCCGTACCGGATCTCGACCGTGCGATTGAGCGCGCTGGGATCCGGCAGCGCGACGAACCGCGAGTCCGCGCGGATCCGCATCGTCGTCGCGGTGATGTCGCCGATCTGACCTTCACGCGTGGCCATCACGCGTTGCCACGAACCGGGTCGGCGGGCGTCGTCGATCCTCCAGATCACGAAGCCCGTCGCGAGGAGCGCGAGCGCGATCAGCTTCCATCGGCTCGGCCGGCTCGGCCGGCTCGGCCGGCTCGGCCGGCTCGGATGTGGCTTCTTCTTACTCTTGCGACCTGGCTTCACGGCCACGTGTAGGCCTCCGAGCCCTCGACGGTCCTGGCGTTCGTGACCGTGGCGAGCCAGGCCCGCAAGGCGACGGGATCGCGTGGCACATCGACCTTCCACACGGACACCTCCGTGGTGGATCCGAGCAGGACCGCATCCCCGTGCACCACGAGATGCTGGGCCACCGTCGGCAACGTGTAGCCGAGGCCGGTCGCGAGATCGACGACGCTCGGCGTTTGCGCTGCATCGATCGTCGCGACCGTGGACCCACCATCCCAGGCGAGGTTCTTCGAGCCATGCGCGATGGTCGTGAGCTTGTTGCCTCGCACGACCGTGATCGAATCACCGCTGTCGAACAGCACGCCGTTGCCCTCGAAGATCGTCGAGGAGGGATGCATCGGCAGCGGGAAGACCACGGGCTGAGGATCGCTCGTGGCCCAGCGCGCCACGTGCTCGGGCGTGACGGCCCAGCACGTGCCGTCGCTCTGCACGCCGAACGCGGTCGCTTTCGTGATCGGCGAGGGTTCGGTCTTGCCCGTCTCGAGATCGAGGCGATCGAGGTGATGCGCGTAGAGCACGTACGCGTAGCGACCGCTCGCCGCGATCGATTCGAGATCGGTCGTCGGCAGCCGCGCGCGTACGCGGAAGCCAGGTTCTCCCGGATTCCAGGTCGCGACCGAGCCATCCTGAGTGACCTCGATCAACCCGTGGTCGTGCCCGGTGACCGCGAGCGGCTCGGGCCCGAGCTCGCGGTGTTGATCGAGATCCAGGATGTGAAGCTTCGCGAACACCCGGGCCAGCAGCCAGTGGCCATCGCGATCGACGAACGCATCGGTCACCCCGATCGCCGGATAGATCGTCTCCGATGTGTTGGTCAGGAGGTCCGTGCGGATGACACCGAGATCGACGGTCGAGGTCCAGGCATCGTGATCGGTGAGCCGGATCAACTCCGACCCGGTGGAGACGGCGAGGGTGTGTGGACGAATCGCGCCGAGCTCCCACTCGAGGACGTCGCCGGTGGTCGTGAGCGCTACGACGAAACGGCTGTCGCTCGAGACATCGGCGCGGTTGAGACCCGAGGCGCGGCGGCCGAGCAGATAGCGGTCGTGCTTGTCGTAGACGCGCAGCACGCCTTCTTGCTGGAGCTCGACCATGCCGGTCGAGGTCGCGAACATCATGCCCTGCGCTTGATCGAGCGTGTAATAGACGCCGTGGAAGATCATGCCGAAGCCATCACGCCCCATGAGGTAGTAGCGATCGTTCGCGATCACCACGTTGATCACGAAGCGCTCTTCGTTGCCGAGGTTATCGTCGACGACATGGTCGCCATCGACGTGCCACCTGTGCAGCTTGGCATCGAGGACGCTCGCGATCCGTCCGCCCTCGATCACGAAGATCGTCCGGCTGTTGGAGACGGGCATCAGTGGCATCGAGGAGTGCGGCGTCCACACCCGGGCGGCCTTGGCGGTGACGAACACGGCCTCGGAGAGATCGGAGGACGGCCACACGTCGACGAGGTCCCGGGCGAGCTCGCGCGGTGCACCGTCCGGTCCGATGATCTCCACGAGCCTACCGTCGTTCGTCTTGAGCCAGATCTTGTCGCCGTGATCACTCATGATGCGGGCGACCGCGAGCGGTAGCGTGCGCACCGCGTGCGTGTGAAGATCGAAGATGCCGACATCCTCGTCGTGCAGCATGGCGAGGTGGTCGGGTCCCATCCACACGACGCTGCCGGGCTGGGCGACGATCGACTCGGTCGAGCTCGTGCGGGCGATCAGATCGACGATCTGGACCTCGGTCGCGCGCACGTTCGTGATGAGGACATGGCGATTGTCGCCCTGGATCTGGATCGAGAATCCATCGCGCATGCCGGCGAAGCCAGTCGGAATGCCCTTCGTCATCGCGGACTGCGCCGCGACCCGCGCCTCGGCCCAGCGATCGGAATCCGGCGCGAGACCGCGCAGCGCCACGATCGCGGCGACCGGATCCGAATTGGCGAGCTCGAGCGCGTGCTGCACCCGGAGCAGGTCTGCATTGGATTGAGCCTCGCGACGCCGGGTCTCCGCGATCGCACGTTCGCGCGTCGCGGTATCGCGCTCGGCGAGCACGCGGCGCACCGAGAGCACGGCGCCGGCGATCACGATCGCGAGACCGACGAGTGCGACAACGAACGCCGCGCGATGCCGCCGCACGAACCGCCACAGCCGCTGCGAGTAGCCGTACTCGTATGCACCGACGAGGTTACCGGTGATGAAGCGACGCAGATCCGTGGCGAGCTCGCCGGCATCGCGATAGCGATCCTCGGGCTCGGGGGCCATCGCCTTCCGCGTGATCGCGACGAGCTCGGGCGGAACGTGCTGCGAAATCTTCAAGAAGTCCGCGCTGCGCCCGGAGCCCGCCATGCCGATCATCTCGGTCGCGCTGACCGGGCCGTAGGGCGTCGTACCCGCGAGCACGAAGTAGATCGTGGCGCCTAGCGCGAACACGTCGGCACGCGCATCGACGGCCTCGCCGCGCGCTTGCTCGGGCGACATGAAGCCCGGTGTCCCCGCGACGGTGCCGACCCGTGTCAGCTTCAGATCCGAGATCGGGATCGTGGACGTGCCGTCCTCGGTCTCCGAGATCTTGCGCGCGAGGCCCCAATCGATCACGAGCGTCTCGCCAAACGGACCGATCAGGATGTTCGTCGGCTTGATGTCGCGATGGATCACGCCACGCGCGTGAGCAAATGCGAGCGCATCGCACGCGGCAAGCATGTTCGGGATCAGCGCGAGGCGCTCGACGAGTGATTCGGTGACGCGCTGATCGAGCGGCTGCCCGTCGACGCGGCGCATGACGTAGTACGGCGTGCCGTCGGCGTTGCGCCCGGCATCGTGGATCGGCACGATGCCGGGATGCTCGAGCTGTGCGGTGATCCGCGCCTCGCGCTCGAACCGCTTGAGATCGACGATCGCGGTGGACAACATGTGCTTGATCGCGACGGGGCGATCGAGCGCACGATCGTAGGCATCATCGACACGCCCCATGCCGCCGCGGCCGAGCTCGCCCGAGGTCGTGAATCGATCGGTCAGCGGGTCGAAGGCCGAGGGCTCGGCGCCAAAGTCACGCTCCGCGGCGCCCGGTGTGGTGGCCTCGCCGAGCTTCACCGTCGGCGTACCATCTGGCGTTCGGTCGACCACCGGCGCATATCATATCTCGTATTTTGGCTGCGACCGGAGGCCCCCTGGCTGCTCTATGGTCCGCCCGTATGGCGATCAAACGAGTCCTCGAGCGCGATGGCAAGCAGCTGACATTTACGGCTGCGAATCGCGACCAGGCGGTCGTCCTGATCAAGCAGACCCGCGCGAAGCTACGCCAAGGCTGGGTGCCGACCACGCCGGCGAAGGCCGTACTCGCGTACGAAAAGGCGCTCGACAAGATCGGCCTGTGGCAGATGGAATGGATCACCGCGCTGACCGACGCCGAGGTCGAGGTCGCCTACGCGGATCAGATCAAGCGCAAGGACACGGTCTCCGAGTACGTGCTGGTGAAGCGCCCGACGCGCGCGCTGTTCGCGTACATGATCAAGGGTCATGATGTCTTGCAGCTCAAGAGTGCGGTGAAGGTCCTCGCGAAGAATCCCGAGCACCGGAAGTGGATCCTCGAGGAGCTCGGCGCGGCGCTCGCGAAGAAGCGCGGCTTCGACAACGAGGAGACGCGCGCGTTCGCGCAGCGCTGGATCAAGCTGCTCGGCGCGGCCGCGCCGGTCGCACCGAAGCACGATACGGCGACGACCGAAGCGAAGCTCCTCGCGGCGATCGCAGAAGCACCCGATGACGACGGCCCACGCGAGGTCTATGCCGACTGGTTGATCGATCGAGGCGATCCGTTTGGTGAATACATCCATGCAGCGATCGCGGCACACGCCGACCGTGAAGCGTTCACGACCACCGAGCAGACGAAGCTCGCCGATGCGCTCGAGAAGAAGCACGCGAAGGCGTGGCTCGCCCCGATCAAGCCATTCGCACGCTCGACGATCTTGCGAGGTGGCCGAGGGCTAATCGCGGCCGTCGCCACGGAGGGAGACGGGTTCATCAAGGCAGCCGCCGCGATCGCCGCGCGTGCGCCCCGCGCCCAGCTTACGTTGATGGGCGTGAAGAAGAACCAGATCGCAGCGATCGCGGCCGCACCGCTTGGCGCGTTCGAACGCGTGGTGCTCGCGCAGCAGCGGCTCGACGATGACGACGTCGTGGCGATCGTCAGCTCGCCGACGCTCGCGGGGGTCGCGGAGCTCGATCTCTCCGAGACCCACTTCGGTGACGCGGGCATCCTCGCGATCGCGGCATCACCGCACCTGGCCGCCCTGCGCGTGCTCGATGCAAGCCGACGCTACAGTCCAGTGCGGGCGACTGCGGCGACGCTCGCGAAGCTGTTCTCCTCGGACAAGCTCCCAGCGTTGCGCGAGCTGACGATCTTCGCGGCGGGCTTGTCCGGGGTGTTCGCGAGGTCGCGGCTGCAACTCCGGGCGCTCACGATCAGCACGCAGGAATTCACGAACGCCGATATGGTCGAGCTCTCGGGCGCGAAGGCACTAGCGAATCTCGAGCACCTCTCGATCGAGTGCCCGCACCCCGGCAAGCTCGGTGTCGACAAGAAGACCGCGCTCGCCGCCAAGGCGAAGCTGAAGAAGTTGCAGAGCCTTCATCTCGAAGGCGTCGTAGCGCTCGACTAGCAGCGCTCTTCGAGCCGACGATCCGGAGACGTCGGTGCCGTGCGATGCATGAGCTGCGAGAAGACGTAGTCGCGCAACAGGCTTCGATCGCGCCGCGAGGTGTCTCCGAGCCGCAACCCCGCACGACACCAGAACCGCGGCGTGCCATCGCGGCCGCGCGCGAGCGGCGTGAGGTACGCGCGCGTGACGATCGCGCTGGTCCACACGACTTCGTCGAGGCCGGGCAGCTCGATCTCGAGCTGGACCACCGAGCGGGCGTGCGCCGGATCGAAGGGGCGTTCGAGACGCAGCCCGATGGTGGAGAGGTCGCTCATCGTCGCGTGCTCGAGATCGTGCTCGTCGCTCGCGACACCGCAGAAGCCGTCGACCGAGATCCGCGGCGCGTTGCGACGTGCATCGATGAGGTTCATAGAAAAATTGTAGAAGGCCCACCGCCCGTGACCAAGAAACCGGTCCAGTTCGTATCCCCGTGTTCACGCAACGGGGCTAACCAACCGCAATCACGTGGCCGCGCAGGTGGCTCGATCGTTGGAGATGCCGGCCGGATGCTTGCTCGTCTTCTCCTGGCCTGTTCGATCCTCACCACCGTCGCTGTCCGGACCTCTCACGCGGATGGCAAGGACGATCCGACAGTCAGCATGACCGTCGAGCCGGTGTACCTGATCGCGGGCATCGTCGAGGCGAACCTCGAGCTCGCGGCCGCCCCTCACCTCGGCGTGCAGGTGCTCGCCGGCTACGGTGGCATCCTCGGCTCGACCATCGCCGAGCTCGGCGCCGAGGCGAACCTCTACTGGCGGCGCGAGATGACCGGCCTGCACGTCGGGACCGAGATCAAGTACATGTGGGGCTCGAGCGGGCTGCCGTTCGTCGAGCAGACCCAGTCGCACGTCACCGAGCGTGAGCTCGGCATCTATGCCGGCTACAAGTGGGTCGGCTGGAAGCACATCACGACCGTCGCGCAGCTCGGTGTCGGGCGCCTCGATCTCTCGGGCGATGTCTCGATGGACGTGCGGAAGAAGCAGATCATTCCGGCCGCGAACCTCGTGGTCGGCTATTCGTTCTAGAGGCAGGTGCGCGTGCCGAGGATCAACGGCAACAGCGGCTCTTGCGTGAAGTCGAACATGCCGGTGAGGTCGTTCGCCTGACCATCCTGCGCCGCGGGATCCATCGAGGACAAGGTCGGCGTCTTGAACACGGTCTCGATGAAGCGCGGGATCGACGCCTGCTCGGCGACCTCGTGATAGACGCCCTTCTTCGCGTACGGCGAGATCACGATCAGCGGCAGGCGAAACCCGAGGCCGTAGGGACCCGCCGGGTTGCAGCCGTACGCGCGCGGCGGCGGGACGTGATCGTACCAACCACCGAAATCATCCATCGTGAACAGGACCGCGGTGTCCTTCCAGTAATCGCTCGCCATCAAGCGGTTCAGCCGGCCGACGGTCCAGTTCTCGCCGCTGCACACGCTGCCCACGTTCGGATGCTCCGAATCGAGATCCTGGTCGACCAGGAACGACACCGCCGGCAGCGTGTGGTTGTCGATGTCGGTCTCGAAGTTCGTCTCCTTGACGATGTTCGCCCAGCCCGGACCGTTGCGAACGCCATTGATCGCGTCGAACATCGACCAGATCTCTGGCAGTACGTAGAAGTTCGAGCCGTAGAACTTCCAGTCGACGCCCGCCGGCAAGATGTCGGGCACGCTCGGAATGTTGAAGCAGGGGAACACCTGTTTGTCCGTGCAGGTGACCGGATCCTCGACGGTGACGAGCGTGCTCGAATCCTGATCGCAGCCCCAGTACGGATGGATGATCTGAGTGTTCGGGTTGCCGGTCGCCCAGCCGGCTTGCGCCGCGAGCACGAAGGTGTGCCCCGGAAAGCTCGGACCGAGCACGTTCGCGAAGAACCGATCGGCGAGCGCGAAGTGGCGCGCGTACTGCCAGTAGTTCGGGATATCGGCCTCGGTGTACTGCGCGTAGGTCAGGTCGTCACCGTTCTGAGAAGCACCGGCAACGCTGTCCCATCCGTTCATCGCGCCGCCCGCGAGATCCGCGAGCGCGCACGTGTGCGCGTGGCAGAGATCGCGCGGCGTGCGATCGGGCGCACGCGGCGGCGAGATCACGCCGTGGTTCGTCGTGATCTGCGCGATGCCATCGGCGCCCGGGAACGAGCCGAAGTAGTTGTCGAACGTGTGGTTCTCTTTGACCACCACGATGATGTGTTTGATCTTGTCGCTCGCGGTGGGCGCGGGCGCATCCATCGGCGAGGAGTTCGGGCTATCCGGCGGCGTGGTGCTCGTCGCATCCGTGTGCGTGGCGCCCGAAGGCGTCTTGCCACAACCCACGGCAAACAAGATCGCAGCCACCGAGATACGACTCATGGTCCATGTGTCGCGCGGGACCGCCTCTCATGCAAGACCCAAGAAGGGGTCGATGAATCAACCAGGTAACAACGCAGGGCGACGCGGCACGTCGCGTGCTTGTAGGGGCGACATGGCCGATCTATCTACTCCATCCCCTGAAGAAGCGCCGATGCTCGACGAGTTTCGCGAGCGCATGGGCGATGCCGCGCAACGCCTCACCAACTCAGGCGAAGTCGCGATCGAGCGCGTTCGCGACGTGATCCGCGAGCACCCGCTCACGGTTGTGGGCAGTGCCGTGGTCGCCGGCTACCTGATCAAGACGTTCTTCGGCAGCTTCACGCTGACCATCGCCGCCCTCGCAGCAGGCGCTTACGCCGCGTCGCACCGCACGCCGGGCCAGGACGCACAGTAGTATCGCGGCGATGCCCGAACGAACTCCCGGCGGTCTGTTCCTGCCCGAGAACACCCAGTTGATGGACGATCAGCCGGTGTTGCCGCCGATGACCACCCCGGTCGAACCCTCCGGCACGGGTCTGTTGATCGATAGCGGGTTCTCTTCGGGCTACCTGGTGACCGACCCCGAGCACTGGCTGGCCATCCTCGAGCAGCCGCGCTTGTTCGTACAAGACCGGGCACTCGATGTTGCGGATCTGATCGAGCCGATGGAGGTCGCGGCACACAAGGGCGCTGCGCTCGTGATCGTCGCGCCCGCGCTCACCGTCATGGCGCGCGCGTTTATTATCATCAACAAGCTCCGCGGTACGATCGTCGCGAGCGCGATCGAGACGCAGCGCACGCACGAGATCGTGGCATACTCGGCGAGCCACGCGCACATCACGCGCGTGACGAGCGGCGTCCGCACGACGCTGTTCGAGTAGTTAGTTCTTGATGCCGTGCCAGGCGCTCTTGACGTGCGCTTTGACGCTGTCCCAGTCCTTACCGGTCTCGAGATTCGTCCACTCGGTCGAGAGCTTGTGCTCGAGCTTTTCGTTCCAGCTCGGGTACTCGTTCTCGAACTGACCACGCGACCCGGCGCCGAAGCGATAACCCTGCTCGACGTCGCCCCATTTGTCGTTCGGCGTGTGCGGGCCCGGGATGCTCTCCTTGCCGGCGGCCTGCTTCACGGTGTCACCGGCGCTCTGGTCGAGATCCTTGCCGGACTCCTTCGAGAGATCATGCTTGGTCTGCTCCCAGTCGCGCTTCATCGCGTCCTTGATGCGGTCCCAGGTACCTTCGTGCTTGTCGGTCCACCATTGCGGCTTGTTCATGCGAGCCCGTATTGCATCGAGCACGCCATCCTCCAATATTCGGAAATCCTTCGAGTTACCCGCAATATCTCGATCTGCAGACCGTCCCGATCTCGCACAGTGTGCGGCACTGGTTTTCCTCGTACGAGTGACTACGATCGAGTCATGGCGAAGACCTACGACGAGATCGAGCGCAAGAACGTCCCGTACGCGGACTCCAGCTTCAAGCCCTCGCCCGAGCAGGTGCAGCAGGCGAAAGACGGATTTCGCGCGCTCGACGCCGACGAGCAAGCACTGGGCGCACGCGTTCACGCGGCACTCGGTAGCGATGCAAAAGGTGTCACGGTCGAGATCGATCGAGATCGCGTGACGCTGCGAGGCACCGTAGCAAATACGTCTGCCTTGACGAGCATTCCGGATCGCGTGCGTGGCCTCGACGGCGTCTCTGATGTCGTCGACCAGCTATCGGTCGCGTAAGCGTAGTAAACTGCGCGCTGCGAATTATGCGCATCGCCGTCGTTTTTGACACGCCATCTCCAGATTGGTCGCCCGACCAGCACATGGGCGCGATGAACGAGCAGTGGACCAATCGCGCCAAGGTCGAACCCGACATGGAGTACCAGGTCGCGAAGTCGCTCCAGAAGACCGGGCACGATGTGATGTTGCTCGGCGTTCACGACGACCTTCGTGACATGAGCGCGCGGCTCGCCGAGATGAAGCCGGAGCTCGTGTTCAACGCGACCGAGGCCTTCCTCGCGAACTCCGAGCTCGACTACCTGGTGCCCGCCCTGCTCGAGGCCGAGGGCTATCGCTACACGGGGGCGCCGCCGCTCGCGCTCCTGGTCACGCGCAACAAGGGGATGAGCAAGAAGATCCTCGCGTATCACGGCGTCAACGTGCCGAGCTTCCGATCCTGGCGCGTCGGCGAGAGCGTGCCTTCCGAGATCAACCTGCGATTCCCGCTGATCGTGAAGCCGCTCGCGGCGGATGCGAGCGAAGGCATCTCGCAAGCCTCGATCGTGCGCGACATCGGCGCGCTCACGGAGCGCGTCCAGTTTATCCACGATCGGTTCGCGCAGGCCGCGATCGCCGAGGAGTACATCGAAGGTCGCGAGCTCTACGCGACGATGATCGGCAATGGTGCGAACGTGCAGATCTTGCCGACCGTCGAGATGGTGTTCGACAAGGCCGGCTCTCGCCCCGAGGACCGCATCGCTACCCAGAGTGCGAAGTGGGACATGGGCTATCGCAAGCGTCGCGGGATCCGCAACGTGTTCGCGCGCAAGCTCCCGAAGGCCGCACAAGAGAAGCTCACGGCCGCGTGCTACGCGAGCTATCGCGCGCTGTGGCTGCGCGACTACGCGCGCATCGATGTCCGGCTCACCGAGGATGGCGAGGTGTGGTTCATCGAGGCGAATGCGAATCCGTACCTGAGCTACGGCCATGATTCGGCCGAGTCCGCCCACAAGGCCGGCATGCGCTACGACGTGTTCATCCAGCGCATCGTCGACGAAGCGATGGCGCGCGACCTCTAGGCGATCACGTGGATCGTCGAGCCGTCGGAGACCTTCGGCTTCGGCGCCGGGTCGTCAGACTTCTTGTCGAGCTGCTTCATCTGCGCCTCGATCGTCGCCTTACGCGCGTTCAGGTTCGACAGCATCGTGGCTTTGAGTGCCGGCGGCGTCGTCGTGCAGGTGGAGATGTCGAAGATCTTTGCCTCGATCGAGGCCTTCGCCGCGTCGAGCGAGCCCGACCGCGGACGAGCTCCGCTGCTCTGTAACGCCGCACTTGTTCCCGAGACCCCTGAAACGGCCATACTCGTGTATCGACCGAGTCCCGGAAACGTCGAGGCGCGTCAGGGCTTGCGAGCCGCGGCCTCCCGCAACTTGTCTTTCTTGCTCTTGCGGCGGCCCTTGATGCCACCGCCGGTCGTGTTCACGGGCCGCGGGGTGGGCTCCTCGGTCGGTTCGAAGCCTGCGAGCCTCTCCCGCACGATGTAGTGATCGTGGCGCTTCTCGATCAGCGCGAAGTGATCGCGCATGTCGGCCGTGATGAAACTGATCGCGACGCCGGACTCGCCGGCGCGACCCGTACGGCCGATGCGATGCACGTAGTCATTCGGCGAGCGCGGCAGATCGTAGTTGATCACTGCGGGCAAGCCCATGATGTCGAGCCCGCGCGAGGCCAGATCGGTCGCGACGAGCACCTGCACGCCGGACGAGCGAAACAGATCGAGCGCACGCGTACGCGCACCTTGCGAGAGCTCGCCGTGCAACGCGATCGCGTTGATGCCGCCGATCTTGAGCTTGTCGGTCACGTGCTCGGTCGCGTGTTGCGTCGCGACGAATACGAGCACGCGGTCCCACGCATGCGTATCGATCAGATGGCGCAGCAGCTGCGTGCGCTTCGCCGTATCGACTTCGATCGCGCGTTGCGCGATCGCGGGCAGCTCCGCAATCTCATCCGTGACATCGATGCGTACGGGCTCGCGCATCAAGCTCTTCGCGAGCTTCGAGACCGCGGGCGAGAACGTCGCGGAGAACAGCAGTGTCTGGCGGCGGGCCGGCAACAGCGCCACGATCTGCGCGAGCTCTTCCGAGAAGTTATTGTCGAGCAAGCGGTCCGCTTCGTCGAGGACGAGCTGCGAGACACTGCCGAGCACGAGCGCATTCTTCGACACCAGATCGAGCAGGCGTCCCGGCGTCGCGACCACGATCTCGGCGCCGCCGCGCAACTCCATCATCTGCGGATTGATCGACACGCCACCGAGGATCACGACACTCTTCGGACGCTGCACCAGGTGCTTGCGAAATGACGCGATCGTCGCGGCGGTCTGAGTCGCGAGCTCGCGAGTCGGCACCAGGATCAACGCACGCGTGTGTCGCGGCACGGTGAGCTTTTCGAGTGCGAGTTGCTCGAGGATCGGCAGCACGAAAGCGGCCGTCTTGCCCGACCCCGTCGAGGCCTTCGCCCAGACGTCCTTGCCCGCGAGCACCTCGGGAATCACCGCCTGCTGGACCGCGGTCGGCGCGCTATAACCAGCCTCCGCGATAGCGCGCAACAGGGGCTCCGAAAGGCCTTCAGCGAACACCGGGGCGCACCCTACTCCTTCACGCAAGAATGTGCTCTACATGGCGCCGCCATGTCGAACGAACACGTCCGAGACCACGGGAAACTGTTCGAGAACAAGGACAAGAAGAAACCCTCCCAACCGGACATGCAGGGCGAGTGCTCGCTCGGTGGGGTCAGCTTCGAGATTCGCGCATTCAAGCGCGGCGAAGAGCTCGAAGTATTTCTCGCGCCGCCGCGCGGCGACCGCAACACCTACCCGCCCGATGTCTACAAGGGCCGGTTCGAAGCCGTGCCGCAGAAGACCGCGAAGCAAAAGCTCAAGGAAACCGTCCAGGCGCCGCTATGGAAGGGCGAGCTCCAGAGCGACGACGCGGCCTACAACACCCTCGCATTCGAGAAGCAGGGCAAGAGCGGCCCCTACCTCACCCTCAACTTCGAGAAGACCGAGAAGGTCGCGCGCCCGACTCCCGAGTGGGTCAACCCCGACGACGACACCAACTACGCCGACTAGTTCCTGAACAGGGACGGTAACTCATTGGTCACTTTGCGAGCCGCAAGGTCGCGAAATCACAGAAGCGAAGAGGGACGGTAACTCACTTCGCGGTTTTGAACGGTCGCGGGCGACGATGACCGCGGCACCCTGTCCGGTTTCCGGACAAACCGCGAACGAGTTACCGTCCCTCGGCGCTCCTGTAAATCCAACAGGTTGGCGAGCGCAAAGTGACCAATGAGTTACCGTCCCCGTTTTTGGGACTATTTTTTTAGTGCCTTGGCGGTCGCCGCGAGCAGGGACTCGGTGCCGACCGGTTTACCAGTTGCCTGGGTCATCCAGAGGTCCGGCAGGATGCGACCCAGGCGCGCGACGCGCTCGAACTCTTTGCCGAAGGTGGCCTTGTCCTTGCCATCGAGGAACTGTTCGACCTGGAACGCGATGAGGTGGCCGAGGACGTAGTTGAAGAGGTAGAGGGGCGACGCGATGGTGTGGCTGTAGATGGCAAGGACCGCGGTGTCTTTGCCACCGAGCATGGGCGCGTAGTATTTGTTCCAGGTCGCGCGCGCGATCTGGACGGTGGCGTCGCGGAGCTCGGGTGGGGTCGCGTTCGGATGGGCGTAGAGCCAGTGCCAGACATCGAGCTCGACGAGCGCGGAGCCCGCGATCTCGCGCGAGGCCCAGAAGGTATCGAGCACGCGCAAGCGATCGGCTTCACCGCGAGCGCGCGGACGACCGAGGAGGTCGCGATCACGCGCCTGGAACAGGAACGCGAGTGCCTCGGTGAAGGCGATGTTCGGGACGCCGCGGAGGAGGGTGTGGTCGATGTCGTAGAGCGAGAAGGTCTGCTCGATGTTGTGACCGAGCTCGTGGACCGCGATGTTGTAGCCCTTGTAGTCCATGCCCTTCGCTTCGATGCGCGTGCGCAGGTGAGCCTTGTCGCCGCGACGCTCCGCCTGCATCGCGTGACCGGCGCCGCGCGACGGATCGACCGCGATGTGCTCGGCGAGGTACTTCGCGCGCGCCGGGGCGAAGCCGAGGTCGCGCAAGATCCGCGGGATATCGGTCGCGAAGGCCGCGGCGCTCGGATATTTCTTGCGCGTCGCGATGTCGAGCTCGGTCTCGGCGGTACCGGGTGAGGCGAGCGGGAACCACAGATCTTCGGGCTCGAGGTCGCGCTTGGTCTTCGCGCGGATCTCCTTCGCGACCTCGTCGCGGAGCGGGGACTCGAGGATCTCGGTGAGCATCTGGCGGACGCGCGCCTCGGGAATCTCGGCGGCCTCGAACGCGCGATCGATGTAGGTCGGCGCGGTCGGTGCGAACGGATCGATCGCGCGGGCCGCGTGGAAGTGGGCGAGCACGAGCTGCTCGCGCATCGCCGCCTCGGGCTCGGCGCTCGGCACGATGGGTCGATCCTTCGGTGCATCGGGCTCGACCTCCG
>JANXOP010000099.1 GCA_025357755.1 Kofleriaceae bacterium
GACCGAAGTGGCTCCAGATCCGCAGTCGCACGGCCTGGGTCAGCAGGTGCGCCTTGTCGTGCTCGAGCCGGCGCTCCGCGTTCGCGATCCGGCGCAACTCTCGATCGACGGCCTCCGGCCCCATCGCCAGGTTCGCGATGACTCCTTCGATGTGATTCGGTTCCGCAGACGCTTGACCCACTTCGATCATCACCCACTCCTCGTTGCGTTGAGGAGGTCACCGTAGCACTGGCTTTTTCGGCTCGAGGGCGTGCGTTCTCGACGACGATTCGATGGCGCAGGGCTTCGTTTCGAGTTGCTTGGCGAAGGCTGAGCGAGACGTGAAGCCAGCGCGTCTCGTGAGCGAAGAGCTCGAGGTCGCGGGGAAGCGTGTTGCGACCCGATAAATCACGTCAATAACAAAGCGCATGCAGCGAGCGAAATCGTCTAGCGGAGATCTTCCCGAGTCGGACACTGTCCGCGGGCCGGACACGATTGCAGTCGATCGCGTTCACGAGAACGCCTTATGTCGGGCGCGACCACGTCGCTTTCTCGATGGCGCTCTTTCGATCGGGTACGGCGCGTCGCCGACGAAACGATCTACAAGACGAGGACGTGGCCCTGGCACCTCGCACGAACCATCGCCGATCGAAGGTCCGAGTGATGCCGCGCCGCAGATGCGAGCGAAGCACGTCAAGGGCGGTGGACACCGAGCGCCGTGGTCGGACTGCGGCCGATAAGCTGTCGGCTCTCACGAGGATGGGACCCCTGTTTCTCAGGAGCATTCCCCCTGGTTTTCGGCCGTCGCATGACGGGGGTTAGTTGCCTGATCCACCCTTCTTCTGTCCAGGCTTTGTGCCGGACTTCGAGCTCGGCGACGTCGGCTTGAGCCGCTTGCGATAGGACTCGCCGTCGATCACCAGGTCGTAGGCGTTGGAGGTGAATCGATCGATCGCGGCCTGGGCGCGAACCGGATCGGCGAAGGTGCCGAGCCACTCGTCGGGTCCCCGATTCGACGTGATGATGATCGAGCCGGCGCGGTCTCGCTCCGTCAGAATCTCGTGCACGTCACGACTCTCCGTGATGTCCATCGCGTCGAGGCCAAAGTCATCGACGATGAGCACGTCGACGGCGAGTAGTTTGCGGAGCTCGGCTTCGTGAGAATGATCGAGTCTGGCGTGCTTGAGCATCTTGAGCAGACGATCGGTGCGAAGCGCCAGCACCGTGTGCCCACGACGACATGCGATGTGGCCGAGCGCATGAGCGATGAAGGTCTTGCCGACGCCGACGGGTCCAACGATCGTCGCGTGACGGTGTGCCTCGACGAAGCGCAGCGAGACCAGCTCTGCGAGCAGTGCTTCGTCGTAGGTCACCTTCGCGGTGGGATCCCAGCGCTCGAGGATCATCTCGGGGTCGAGGAGTGCGCGTTGGGCCCGTGTTGTCAACGCAGCGTTATCGCGGCGCTGGCACTCGTCGACGAGCAGTGTAAACAGGAAGTCCTGGTGTGGTGTCCTCTGCTGGCGAGCGAGCGCGAGCCGCTCGGGCAGCGTGTCGAGGAGTTTGCCGAGGCGTAGACGGCGCATGGCGGCTTTGAGGTCGGTGCTGATTAGATCGGTCATGAGTCTTCTCCTTCGTCGAGGCTCTGCGCGATACACGGCAGGGCGTAGTCAGATGCCGGCCGCAGAAAGCGGCCAAGCTGAATCACACGGGCGGGCTCAGGCTCGGGCCCGGGCGTCGGTGCCGTCGGCACGGCGAGCTTGATCATCCGCTCGAGCCGAAATACGTCGAACATGTCGGCGGCGATCGCGAGGGCACACGTGTCGTCGACGCGACGCGCGCCGAACCGGCGCACGAGGCCGAGCAGCATGAACAACAGACGCATGCACCGCCACGGCTGGGGAATCTTGCGGTGCATGCCGGCGGCGAACTCCCCGAGTGCGGAGCCGTGGCTGCGTGCGCGATTGAGCAGCGCGCCGACGTCGCGCATCGCGTAGATCAGCTTCTCGGGCGGAAAGCCCGCCGGGTCCGTCGAGCGACCGCCCGGCGGCTTGCGTGCATCGGTTTTCACCAGCTCACGCGTTGCCGGATCGTAGAAGCGAACCGATCGGCGCGTGCGCGCAGGTGGTGACCGAGCCACTCGCGCGGCAATGAGTACAGCGCACGTGCGACCTGTGCGTGCTGATCGGGCGCGACCTTCGGCTCGGCCCAGAGCGGCACGTCGTACGGCGCCGTCGGTGCTGGCTTGAGCGCGGCCTTCTCGTCGGCATCGAAATGCTCGCGCGGCATTCGTTGCGTCGTCGTATGCCGACGCATCCCGTACTCCTCGGCGCACCAGCGCAGACCACGTCTCCGAGCACCGTCGAGGTCGAGTAGTTTCTCGCCTGCGAAGCAGTCGTCGCGCACATCGCGAACGGCGCGCTCGGTGCGGGCCTTGTCTTTGGGATGCCGCACACGTGTCGGATCGATGTGAAAGCCGCGCGCCTGCGCGTACTCGAGGAACTCGTCGATGATGCGCGGCTTGAGCGGATCGGCCGTGTGAACGATCGCCTTGGTGTTATCGGGCACGACCACGCCGAACACACCGCCGTAGAACTCCCACGCCGCTTCGCACGCCTCGATGGCGGTCTCGGTGCTCTCCGCGAAGCACGGATAGACGAACCGGTAGCGCGACAAGTGCGGCGTGAAGATCCACGCGCGAAACCGACGTCGACGTCCGCGCTCGTCGGGCTCGAGCATCGTCATCCAGCCGGTGTCGATGTGGACCTCTTCGCCCGGCTTGCCGTCAGCGACGGGGATCGTCGGCGCGTGGCGCCCGAAGTCGAGCTCCGCGACCGCGAATCGGTGCAGCGTCGAGTACGGAACCTCGATCCCGCGCCGATGCAACAGTCACCGAACCTTGGATAGACGAACCTCTTGCTCAAGCAATCGCTTGATCTCGGCGCGCTCGGACTCGCACGTCTGCCAGCCATCGCCGTGGGCGCGCTCTACGCTCGGCTGCAACGCGAGCACGACGGCGCCGACCTGCTCCTCCGTGAGCTCGACCGCGCCTACCGCAAGCCCCGTGCTTTCGCCGGCGGCGATGTAGCGACGCACGGTCTTGACGTCCAACGACAGCTGGGCGGCGATCCGTTTCTTTTTCGCCCCGCTCATCCAAAGCAGGAGCACTTCTTTGATCTCGACCATCGTGACCTCGCGGTACGCCATCGACGAAAGGTCGACGGCCGCTCTGTCACGCGGCGGCAGGGGGGGAATCCTCCTGAGAAAACCCGCTTCAGTAGGGGGGGAATGCTCCTGAGAAACTCAGCCCGCCAGGGGGGAATGCTTCTGAGAAATTCGGGCTCCGGAGGTCCGTAGCTCGTGAGAATCAACAATAAGGATCGCGAGGGAGCTCGCAAGCAAACGTCCTGCACGCCGCGTCGCCGACGAACGTATCAAATGCCGCGCGCATCGATGACCCGCCGCTTGTTGCGAGGCCCTGCTGCGGTCGATCGAAGGTCCGAGTGATGCCGCGCCGCACGTGCGATCGACGAACATCGGACCCCGTGGCGCATCGAGCGCCGTGGTCGGACTGCGGCCGATGATGATCGCGGGGGAGCTCGCACGCAGACGTCCTGCGACGGTCCGAGTGATGCCGCGCAGCACATGCGATCGCCGAACATCAATAGCGCCCGTGGGACATCGAGCGCCGCGGTCGCGCTGCGCTGCGCCCGATGCACATCACGTCGCCGACAAACGCATCAAATACGCCACGCGAAACACGACGAACCGAGACCGCGAGCCCAGCCCATCGACGTGACCCCATCCTCGGACGCCATGGCCGTGACCTTGCGGCCGTCGATGTACGCTCGCACGGCGCGCTCGAACCCGGTCGGCGAGGGCCTTCGAGGCATCGAGCTGCTCGAGTCGCGGGCGACGACGCGCGGGGCGTATGGCCTGACCGGCCTTGGTTCGAGCCACGATCGCGCGACGATGACCCTCCGGTGATCGGTCGTCAAAGCGTGGATCGCAAGCCGCGTGAACTTGTTTAGGCCGAGTCGCGAACTGCCGAAACGAAAAAACGCGGCGCCAGCGGCACCGCGTTTCCACAGCAGCAGCAGCTCAGCTCACTGCAGTGCGCCCTGCACCATCACGTAGCCTTCAGCGCCCGTGACCGAGAGGTCCTTCATCTGGATGCCGGCCATCGCGGGGAGCGGGATGCCACCGAGCAGCGCGCCGATCGAGGTGATCTGGCTGTCGAGCGAGAGCTTGACCGCGGTCGAGAGGTCTTCCGCGGTGAACCGCGTCAGGTTCGTGACATCGGGGAGGACGTCGACGTTGATGCTCGGCGCACCGAGGACGATGCCGACGCCGAAGCCACCGTTCGCCGGAGCGATCGAGAGGTCGACGCTCGCGTTGATCGCTGCGAGGCCGACCGGGTTACCACCGAGGGTGAACGTCGCCATCATGTCGGGGAGGATGAGCTTCATCTGGCCGCTGGTCGGGTCCGCGCTGATCATCGGGGGCGAGGTCATCGCGATGGTCGAGCCATCGAACGTGCCGCCGTTGGCCGGCATCGCGAGGTTCAGCATGCCGAGCGCGACGAACTGCGAGAGCATCGAGTTCGCGAGGTCATCGGCGATGCCGAGCTGCATGCCGGTGCCGGGGTTCATGTCGGGCACGCCGTTGTCGGTGAAGATGAACTTGCTGCTCTCGGCGCCCGCGATCGCCATCTTCATGTCGAGGGTGATCAGCGCGTCGTCGTTCGTGAACGAGATGGCCGAAGGGTCGACCTCGACCGTGATGCTCTTGCCGAGCACGGCGAGCGTCTTGGGACCGCTGAGCGCGCCGAGCGCCTGGTTCATCACCGGCTTCATGATCATGCCGGCGACCTTCGGGAGGATGAACTGGATCGCGCTGTCGAGCGGGATGATGTTGAGGATCGCGCCGGGGACGCCACCCGAGGTGATGTCGAGACCGGTCAGGTTGATCTTCGGGTTGTTGAGGGTCGTCGCGAAGCCCTTGTTACCGTCGGCGGTAACGACGAGCGTGCCGCTGATGACGACCTTGGTCGCCTTGATGTCGGTGTGGTCGGTGCCGCCTAGGCACGCGACCTTGTAGCTCATGTGACCCGGGACATCGAGACCGTCGATCTCGGCCGAGAAGTCGAGGCCGCCGTTGGTCGGAACGAGCGAGAGCACGACGTTCGTCATCGTGACGTCTTCGATGAACAGCTGACCGTAGAGGCAGTCCGGACCGTTCTCGTCACCGGAGTGCACCATCGGCTGCATCGGCGCGAGCATCGGCTTGAGATCGAGACCCTTGATGATCGGGCCGGCGGCGGCGCTGATCTTTGCGAACGCTTCCTTCGACAGCGCGGTCGTGACCGCGTCCTGGATGTTCGCGCCCTGCGGTCGGAGATCGCCAGCTTCGACCGAACGGGTATCGGTCGCCTTGCCGCCGTTCGCATCGACTGCTTCGGTGTGGAGCAGCATCGCGCCGGCCTTGACGTTGACGTCGACCGAGAACGAGCCGTCCGCCGCGACCGTGGCGGGGATGCTGTTGACCGACACCTTCGCGATGGGCGTGCCCTCGGCGTTCGGTGCGACCGTACCGGTGACCGTGACCTTACCCGCATGATCCTGGATCAGGCTGCGGACAGGGGACGTCACGGTGAGGGCGGGAGGATCCGCGAGCTCGCCGGGGCTGCTGCTACACGCTGCTGAGAACAACAGGGAGGTCAGGAAGATGGTCCGCATGGCTGACGACTTATTCAGCAAGGGGCCTGCCAAGACGCACATCGTGTGCAAGCCACGTAGATCGAGGCTGTTAGCCGACAATGTCAGGCGACGCGGCGCGTCGAAGTGCTCGATCCGCAACTAGATCTTCCAGATCAGGCCCCAACTCGAGCTCCCATGGCTACTGCGCTAGCCGCCGCTAGTTGGAGACCATGACCTTCCGAACACCGAGTTTCGTGAGCAGCTCTGGAAGGCGAGTCCGGAAATCGCCCTGGAGGACGATCGTGTCCGCTTCGATCGCGCCGCCACAGCCAAGTGTCTGCTTGAGCTGTTTGCACCAGCTCTCGAGCTCCGCGGGAGCGAGACCGAGCTTCTCGACCACGGTCACTTCCTTGCCGCGGCGCTGCTTCTTTTCGAGCCGGACGACCGCGCGTGCCGGGCCCTTCTTTTCAGGGATGGGAGGCGCTTTCGGAGCTTCGCCTACCGGAAGTTGATCCCGAAGTTTGTCGAGTGCAGCGAATGGAGAGTCACGCTTCGTCGTCATGGTCAGCGCCGAAAAGCATACATCGTCGTCGGAAAACCACACCTGGAATCCTGGAGAGATTCCTTGTGTTGGCTAGTACCGATCCTCACCATGTAAACAATGGGTAGCTCTTCGACTCGCGAAGCCGTGGTGAAGACCGGTGACATCGTGGAGGGGCGGTATCGGATCATCCGAACGCTGGGCGAGGGTGGGATGGGCACGGTGTTCCTCGCGGAACACGCACTGATCAAACGTCGCGTTGCGATCAAAATTCTTCACCCCGAGCTCGCGACCGACGCGAACGTCATCGAGCGCTTCATGAATGAAGCGCGCGCCGCAGGTACGCTCGGGCATCCCAACATCGTCGAGTCGACGGACATGGGATTCACGCACAACCACGTGCCCTACATCGTCTTCGAGTTCCTCGAGGGCGCGCTGCTCACCGACGAGATCTATCGTGTCGGTGGCCTGCCGGTACGTCGCACCGTCCGTATCGCGTCGCAGATCGCCTCGGCGCTCACCGCCGCCCACAACGCGGGCATCGTTCACCGCGATCTCAAATCGGACAACGTCTTTCTCACCGACAAGGACGATGCGTTCGATCACGTGAAGGTGCTCGATTTCGGCATCTCGCGCTTCCTGATGCTCGACGACAAGCAGAAGGGCATGGTGATGGGGACGCCGGAGTTCATGGCGCCCGAGCAGATCACCGATCCGGAGAGCGTTGATCGGCGCGCCGACGTCTACGCACTCGGCGTGATCCTCTACGAGATGCTGACCGCCCGTCGCCCGTTCGCGAGCGAGGACGATCCGCGCCAGCTCATGCACCGCATCGTGCACGAGGAAGCGCCGCCGCTGATGCGCCCTGAAGTGCCGCACGCCCTCCAGGAAGCGATCCTCACGAAGATGCTCGCGAAGCACCCGGACCAGCGCTATCAGACGATGGCGGACGTCGAGGCGGCGCTCGAGTCGTTCATCACGCGCAGCGATGGCACGCCGCTGCCGACGCGCCGCAGCCAGCCGATCGCCCTGATCGACATGGAGGACGAGACGTCGACGGATATCAGCGACGTCGCGCGTCACTCCTCGACGATTCCGCGCCCGGTGCGGATGACGAATACGCCTTATCCGGGCAGTGGTGCGCAGCAGGACACGCTGACGCCTGCCGCGATGAAGCAAGTGATGCTGCCGCTTTCGAGCTCGAAGAAGCCGTACGCGCTGTACGCGGTCGCTGGGCTCGGCATCGCGGTCGGTGCTCTCGGCATCTCCTTCGGCATGAAGTCGAAGAAGCCCGATGCCGTCGCGCAAGCGCCCGCGCCGGCGCCGCTCCCAGCGGCGGCGATGCCAGCGCCGAAAGAGAACCAGAAGATCGCGGTGCAGCTCGATTCCGATGCGCCGGGTGCGAAGGTCACGTTCCGTCGCCACCTCGCGACCGCTCCGTCGACGATCCAGATCAATTCGACGGACGTGGTCGAGATGGTCGAGGTCTCGGCGCCCGGTTATAAGACCGCGCGGTTCTGGCTGACCTTCGATCGTCCAACCCACCTCAAGGCGCACCTCGTGAAGGGCGCGGGCATCGCGGAAGCAACCGAAGAAGAGACGCTCGTCGCGCTCGGCGAGATCACGAACCAGCCGGCGATCAAGGCAGCGGCCGTCGCGCCGACTCCGACCGTCGTCGCGCGCACCGTCGAGAGGCGCGCGCCGGCCGTGCCTTCGATCGCGGAGCGCCTCGCGATGGCACCTCGCAAGATCGGCAAGGCGGCGGTCGAGGACAGCAAGCGGATCGAGCAGCCCACGGCGCTCGGCCCCGACACGGTCAGTTCGATGGAGCCGACCAAGGCGGAGCCAGCACAAGAGGACAAGCGCGAGATGCCGAAGGGTGAGAAGACCGCGGCGAAGGAAGCGCAACCGATGCCCGAGCCGGCCAAGGAGGAGCCGAAGGCGGAAGTCGCCAAGGCCGAGTCGGCACCCGTGATGCCGGCAGTTGCCCAGACCCAGCCTGCACCGGCCGCTCAGGCCGCGATGATCGACACCGCGACGGTGACGTCGGTGGTCGGCTCGCATCGTCCCGAGGTGCTCAAGTGCTTCGCCGATGGCAAGAAGAAGGACCATAATCTCAAGGGCACGATCAACCTGTCGCTCCAGGTCGAGCCGAGCGGCAAGGTTCATCGCGTTCAGGTCTCGTCGACGCTGACCAGCCCGCTCGTTGCCGCGTGTGTCGTGAAGTCGGCGAACCTGTGGAAGTTCCCGGCGCGCACGAGCAACGATCCCGCGACCGTCACGTATCCGTTCACGATCAACTGATCGAGACGGGAACCTCGCGAGGCGATGGTCTCCAGTGACCACCCGCGCCAAATCGCGTGACGCTCGGTGTAGGGTGGTGCCATGCAGGTCCTCTACCTCCCTGGATTCGCATCGGGCCCGTCGTCGACGAAGGCCGTCGCATACGCGGATCACTTCGCGAAGCGCGGTATCGCGGTCGAGCGGCTAGAGTTGCGCAAGCCTTCGTTCGAGCATCTGCGGCTCTCGGCGATGATCGCGCACGTCCGCGAGCAGCTGACCGGACCCGCGGTGTTGATCGGCTCGAGCCTCGGCGGGCTCACCGCCGCGCGCGTCGCCGATGAAGACGACCGGATCAAGGCCGTGGTGTTGCTGGCGCCTGCGTTCCGGCTCGCGAATCGCTGGCAGCAGCAGCTCGGCCCCGAATGGGACGAGTGGCAGCGCACCGGCTGGCGCGAGGTCTACGACTACACGACCGGTGGATCGGCGAAGGTCGATTTCGGGTTCATCGAGGACATCCTCACCTACGGTCGCGAGCTGCCGAAGGTCACGGTGCCGGCGCTCGTGATGCACGGCACCCAGGACGAGACCGTGCCGGTCGAGTACTCCCGTGAGCTCGCCGCGTCACACCCCAACGTGGAGCTGATCGAGCTCGCGGATGGCCACCAGCTGACCGAGTCGATCCCGCGCCTCCTCGTCGAGACCGATCGCTTCCTTGCGCCGTATCTCCAGTAGTGTAATAATAACACTATGAGACTCGAACGCGCACACCTGGCTCTCGAAGGCCTCTCGGTTGCCGACGCGTTCGGCGAGCAACTCCTGCACTCGGGCCCCGCGACGCGAGAGCTCGCGCTCGGGGCGCGCACCACCCCGAAGGGCACGAACTGGAAGTGGAGCGACGACACCGCGATGGCGGTCTCGATCGTCGAGACGCTCGCGCTCCATGACGGCATCGATCCCGACGAGCTCGCCACGCGGTTCGCGCGGCGCTACATCGCGCAACCCGCGCGCGGCTACGGTCGCGGCGCGCACACCGTCCTCGCGGAGATCGCGCAAGGCACGCCGTACGACGTCGCCGCCGCCCAGATCTTCGACGGCCAGGGCTCGTGTGGCAACGGTGGTGGGATGCGCTCGGCGCCGATCGGCGCGTACTTCTGTGACGACCTCGCGGCGGTCGTCGAGCATGCCGCGAGGTCCGCGGCTCCCACGCACGCGCATGCGGATGGCATCGCGGGTGCGATCGCGGTTGCGGTCGCCGCGGCGCGCGTGTTCGAGGGCGAGCGCGATCCGCGTGGGTTGCTCGAGGCGGTCGTGAAGCACACACCGAAGGGCCCGACGTGCGATGGCGTGCGGCGCTCGATCGCGATGCTGCGGGCCGAGCCGATCACGGTCGCCGCGGAGCTCGGTAACGGTAGCCGCGTGCTCGCGTCCGATACGATTCCCTTCGCGATCTGGTGCGCCGCGACGAACCTCGCGGACTATGCGGGGGCACTGTGGGCGTGCGCGTCGGTCGGTGGCGATATCGATACGACCTGCGCGATGGCGGGCGGCATCATCGTCGGGGCAGTCGGCCTGAAAGGGATTCCGGCCGAGTGGCTCGCAGCGCGCGAACCACTTCCGTAGTAAGACCCGAGCGGCGTGGATAACGAGGATCTCAAGTTCGCGGTGGTCGCACTGTCCGCGATCTTCTTCGTGATCGATCCGCTCGCGAACGTGCCGGTGTTTCTGTCGATCACCGGCGAGCTCACCGCGCAGCAGCGACGGAGCGTCGCCCTGCGCGCAGCCTTCGCGACCTGGGTGATCCTGTGCTTCTTCGCGGTCGCTGGCGGGCTCGTGTTCAAGGCTTTCGGCATCTCGCTCGGTGCGTTCAAGGTCGCGGGCGGGCTCATGCTGTTGCTGATGTCGATCGACATGATGCGCGCCCAGCCTTCGCCGACGCGCAGCACGAAGGAGGAGCGCGACGAGAGCCGGGCGCGCGATGACATCGCGATCTTTCCGATGGCCATTCCGATGCTCGCCGGCCCTGGCGCGATCGCGACGGTGATGGTGCTGATGTCGCGCGCCTCGTGGAGTCCGACCCGCGTGCCCGCGGTCTTCCTCGCGATCACGCTGACGTGTTTGTGCGCGTGGCTGATGATGCGCAGTGCGGCGAATGCCGAGCGGTTCTTGCCCAAGACCCTCCTGCGCGCCTTCGAGCGCGTGATGGGCCTGTTGCTCGCTGCCGTGGCGGTGGAATTTATCGCCGGTGGCGTTCGCGACCTGGTCCATTTGTCCCAGTAACGACCGCCGTGTCATGCTCCCGTGATGCAACGCCTGTCGTGGGTTCTATCGATCGCGCTCGGCGCGCTCGCCGCATGCAGTAGCGGTTCGAAGTCAGCGCCCACGATGCCCGCGGCCGCGGCGAGTGGTGGTGATGGCCCGACCTGCGCGGCCGCCGCGGATCACACGATGGACACGCTGTCGAAGGATGCGGGCGATGCACCTCCGGATCTCGTGAAGAAGCTGCGCGACACGCTCGCTTCGCATTGCGAGAAAGATCAGTGGAGCGCCGCGACCCGCACGTGCCTCGCGAACATCAAGACCAAGGACGATGCGCCGAAGTGCGAGGACACGCTGAGCGAAGCGCAACGCAGCTCGCTCGACAAAGAGAACATCGGCGGCGAAGGCGGGACGCCGGGGAGTGCGGGGGCAGCGGCGCCCGCCTCGACCTCGACCATGTCGCCGCCGCCGCCCACGGGCGGTAGCCGCAGCCCGACCACCAAGACCCCTCCAAAGAAGGGTGGCGACCCCGAAGACGGGGGCGACTAGGCCCTTTCCAAGGGCGTTACAGGCCCCTCGCGAAACTCTCTGGGGTGAACGCGGCGGGTGTGGTAACCGATGGCTCCCGTGACGGCTGTTTCGCGTCCTCTGTTCTCGTACCGGCCCTACTGGGCGCATCGGTTCGGGATTGCTCCATACCTCCCGACCACGCGCGCCGAGATGGACGAGCTCGGCTGGGATAGCTGCGACATCGTCATGGTCACGGGGGACGCGTACATCGATCACCCGAGCTTCGGCATGGCGCTGATCGGTCGCTTGCTCGAGTCGCACGGCTTTCGCGTCGGCATCCTCGATCAGCCGAACTGGAAGAACGTCGAGGCGTTCAAGGAGCTCGGCCGCCCGAACGTCATGTGGGGCGTCACCGCCGGCAACATGGATTCGATGGTCAATCGCTACACCTCCGACAAGAAGGTGCGGAGCGACGATGCGTACTCGCCCGATGGTGCCGCCGGCCTGCGCCCCGATCGCTCGGTGACCGTGTACGCGCAGCGCTGCCGCGAGGCGTTTGGCGACGTGCCGCTGATCATCGGTGGCATCGAAGCAAGCCTGCGCAGGATCGCGCACTACGACTACTGGAGCGACAAGGTGCGCCGCTCGGTGCTTGCCGATACGCGGGCGGACTTGCTGCTGTATGGCAATGCCGAGCGTTCGATCGTCGAGGTCGCGCATCGGCTCGCGAATGGCGAGACCCCGCAGCAGATCCGCGACGTCCGCGGCACCGCGTTCTTCGTCGAAGGCATCCCCGCTGACTACACGCAGATCGATTCGACCACGCTCGACAAGCCCGGCAAGCTCGCACCGCCGATCGATCCGTACGCGATGGAGGAGCGCGCGCAGGCCGAGGGCGCCGCGTGCGCGACCGGCGAGGGCGCAGCGCCCGAACCGCTGATCCGGCTCGAGCGCAAGAAGCCGAACCGCGACAAGCAAGTGATCCGCATGCCGAGCTTCGAGACCGTCTCGACGGATCCGGTGCTCTACGCGCACGCGTCGCGCATCCTTCACCTCGAACAGAATCCCGGTAACGCGCGCGCGCTCGTGCAGCGCCACGGCACCAGCGAGATCTGGATCAACCCGCCGCCGATTCCGCTGACCACACCCGAGATGGACGCGCTCTACGAGCTGCCGTTCACGCGCTTGCCGCATCCTCGCCACCAGAAGGCGAAGCTGCCGGCGTACGAGATGATCAAGTTCTCGGTGACGATCCTGCGCGGCTGCTTCGGCGGTTGCAGCTTCTGCTCGATCACCGAGCACGAAGGGCGGATCATCCAGAGCCGCAGCGAAGCTTCGATCCTCCGCGAGATCGAGCACATTCGCGATGTCACGCCGGGCTTCACCGGCAACATCTCAGACCTCGGCGGTCCGACGGCGAACATGTATCGGCTCGCGTGCAAGACCCGCGAGATCGAAGCGGCGTGTCGCAAGCCTTCGTGCGTGTATCCCGATATCTGCGACAACCTCGGCACCGATCACGCGCCGCTCGTGAAGCTCTACAAGAAGGCGCGCGCGATCAAAGGCGTCAAGCGGATCTTCATCGCCTCGGGCGTCCGCTACGACCTCGCGGTGCGCTCGCCCGAGTGGATCAAGGAGCTCGCGCAGCACCACACCGGCGGCTACTTGAAGATCGCGCCCGAGCACACCGAAGACGGTCCCCTCACGCACATGATGAAGCCGGGGATCGGCGCCTACGATCGCTTCAAGGAGCTGTTCGATCGCTATTCGCTGGAGGCGGGCAAGGAGCAGTACTTGATCCCGTACTTCATCGCGGCCCACCCGGGCACGACCGACGAGGACATGCTGAACCTCGCGATGTGGCTGAAGAAGAATGGCTTCCGCCCCGATCAGGTCCAGGCGTTCTTGCCGTCGCCGATGGCGACCGCGACCGCGATGTATCACACGGGGTATTCGCCGCTGAAGTCGCTCGTCGCGAAGCAGCGCGTGCACATCGTGAAGGGCTACGACCAGCGCAAGCTGCACAAGGCGTTCCTCCGCTATCATGATCCCAAGAACTGGCCGATCCTGCGCGAGGCGCTGCACCGGATGGGTCGGAGCGACCTCATCGGTGGTGGCAAGGCCTGCCTGGTGCCGTCGTGGCAGCCTGGTATCGCGCAGCGCGGCCGGCCAGGTGTTCGTCGGATGCAGCCGGGAGTCGCGCTCACGCAGCACACCGGCTTGCCACCGATGCCTCATAAGAAGAAACCGTCGCGTTAGGCCGACATAGGCGCCTTTGTGGAGGGGCGGTAGCGGGGTAAGATCAGCGCGCTCCGATGAGTCTGTCTCCAGACGATTCGGGCATCGTTCCGATCGGGGCGATGCTCGATGGTCGCTACCTCGTCAAAGATCTGCTCGGGAAGGGCGGCATGGGGCGCGTCTATCGCGCGGAGCACACCGGCATCGGTCGTACGGTCGCGATCAAGGTGCTCCATCCCGATCTCGGCAAGAGCAAGGAAGCCTCGCAGCGATTCCAGCGCGAGGCGCTCGCCTCGGGACGGCTCGATCATCCAAACATCGTCGGGGTCAGTGATTCGGGCGTGCTCGAGGATGGCTGCCCGTACCTCGTCATGGAGGTGCTCGAAGGCGAGGAGCTCGGCAAGCGGCTCGAGCGCGAGAAGCGCATTCCGTGGCCCGAGGCGATCGAGATCCTGCGCGGCGTGCTCGCCGGGTTGCGCCACGCGCACGAGAAGAGCGTCGTCCATCGCGACATCAAGCCCGACAACATCTTCCTCGCGCGCAAGGACGGCGAGGTCGTGGTCAAGATCCTCGATTTCGGTATCGCGAAGCTCGTCGCCGGTGGCAACGGCGATGATCCTGCGACCACGCGCGCCGGGCTCACCGTCGGAACGCCCGCCTATCTGTCGCCCGAGCAAGCTGTCGGTGGCGAGATCAAACCCGCGACCGACCTCTACTCGACGAGCGTCGTGTTCTACGAGATGCTGGCGGGTCGGCCGCCGTTCGAAGATACCGATCCACTCGCGATCATGACCGCGCACGTCTCGCGCGAACCACCTACGTTCGCCGAGGTCGTCCCGGATCTCCAGCTGCCCCGAGGCCTCGAGCAGGTCGTGCGCGACGGTATGGCGAAGATGTCCGCCGAGCGGACGCAGACCGCGAACGATTACCTCGCGAAGCTCGACGACGTGCTCCGTGGCGCGGGCTACGCCGTGCCCGCGCGCGGTACGCAATCGGGCATCATCTCGCCACCGACGCCGCCGCCCGGCATGCTGACGATGCCGGTCCATGCGGGCACTCCGGGCGCACCGTTCCCGGCGCACGCAACGGCCCCGACCTCGCCAGCGCTCCACGCGCACGAGCTGCACGAGCCGATCCCGCGCAAGTGGCTCGTGATCGCAGGTGTCTTGTTTCTCGCGGCCGTGATCATCGCGATCACGTTGAAGGTCACGGGAGGCAAGGCCCCAGATCCCAAGGACCTCAAAGCCGATCCGCCGAAATCGGATCCGCAACCGAAGGTCAAGCGAGACAAGCACGCCGAGGCTGATGCACCTACACCCGTGCAAGCGCGCGCGGCCGTCGTGCCGCTGGCCGCGCCGGTTGTCGCGCCGCCCGTTGTCGCGACGGTCGATCGCGACACCGAGCTCAAGGCCGCGGTCCTCGATCTCCAGAGCTCGGCAACCTGCACCGATCGCAAGGCGGCGATTCCAACGCTCGTCGCACTCGGCGATCCACGGGCGATCCCGCCGCTCAAGTCCGCGCGCTATCGCATGCGCGGCGGGTTGCTCGGCATCGGCGATAGCAACTCCAACTCGTGTCTCAAAGCCGACGCCGAGGCCGCGATCAAGGCGCTCGGCGGCACGCTCAGGTAAGCAGCTCGCTAGCTCTTCGCTTTCCAGTCCTTCTGGGTGATCGCATCGCAATCGATCACCAAGCAGATCGGCTTGTCAGCCGCATCGATCGCCCAGTAGCCGATGACCGCGGAGTTGCCGGTCGGAATCGCGAGCGCGCGGCGCCCATCGGCGAGCGCCACTTCGATCGGTTGCGTACCCGCTGCGGGTGGCAGCTCGAGCGCACCGGGCCAGCCGCCCGCACCCTCCGTCAGCGCGATCCAGCCCTCGCTCGAGGTCAGGCTCGGCAGCTCGCCAGGCTTCGGCTTCTTGTGGCCCTTGAAGTGCGCGACGACCCAGCGCGCGATCGGTGGCCGACCGGTGTGGATCACCAGTCCAGCGAGCCGATCCTTGCTCTGATCCATCGCGTTATGCGGCTTCACCGTCGAGAGCATGATGCGGAACTGGCCGGTGCCCGCCGGGCGATCGAACAACCGCCACGACTTCTTGTCGGCAGGATCGAAGATCGCGAGCGAGCCACTGGTGATCGGCAGCTGCGCCGGCACGCTGGTGTTCGGAGCATTCCACATCCGCACGTCGATCTTGTTCGGACCGAATCGCTCGCCGTAGCGGATCAACCGCCCGACGTCGCGCGGCGCGGCGAGCTCGTCGCGCTGCGCCGGTGGCGCGGGCGGCAACACGATCGGCGGCGCGGGACGCGTAACGCGCGTCGACTTCGGTACGGGAAGTTTTTTTGCGGGCTTCGCCGATTTTTTCGGCGCCGCAGGTTTCTTCACCGGTTTCGTCGTCTTGGCCACCGCTCGCGAACCTAGCATTAGATCGCCGCGCACTGGCGTGCGTTACGAGACCGCATGAAGAGACTAGGTTCGACACTGCTGTTGCTCGCGGGCTTGGGTTCGATCGCACACGCCGACGAGGACGTGCGCCCGAAGAGCGGTACGGAGGACATGGTCCTCACGCTCGGAACGGTTCGCTCCGTCGCCCAAGATTATCTCGTTGCACCCGAGGGCGGCGAGCTCACGGGGCAGATGAAGTTCCTGATGTCGGATCCATCGCTCGGCGGCCAGAAGTTGAAGTTCACCGACCTCGGGCTGTTCGAGATCGCGGGGCGCTACACGCTCGCGAAGTGGATCGAGGTCGGTGGCAGCCTCGATTTCCTGCCGAAGCAGCCGTCGTTCACCGACGAGAATCCGTTGCAGAGCGCGTCCGGCCTCGTGCGCGTCGCGATCGATGGTCACCATGCGCTGACGTTCTCGGGCAGCGGTGGTCACTTGCTCGATCACACGGGGGCCTGGACGCGCGAGTCCGTGGCGTTCGAATACAAGAAGCCGATCGAGCGCGAATTCCTCGCCTTCGACATGCAAGCAGGCCTCGACGAAGTGACGCTCGGCGCACCGCACTCGCGCGGCGCCTATCTGACGGAAGCCTCGGTCGCGTTCACGGTGCTCGCTCACGATCCGCACAACATCTTCGCGGCGTGGCTCGGTGTGGCGTACGCGCTTCCGGTGACCTCGAGCGGCCTCGACCCGACGACCGCGATGCCGCTCGATCCCCAGCCGCGGCTCGACTTTCACGCGGGGACCGGGGTCGCGGTCGACAAGAGCTGGGACCTCTACGCCGACCTCGCGGTCGTCGATCGAGGCGATCTGGCCAACCCCGCCACGCGCCTGCCCATCCTCGATGGAGGGTTCGATCAGATGCAGGTCATGTTCGGGGTAACTCATCATTTTTATGAACCGGCCGAGCGTGGTCCACTCCAGGCGGAGTAAAAAATTACCCGGGGTGAGTTAAGCCTAACCCATCTAATTGCTCATAACTAGCTGGATCTACTTACATAACAAGTTGGATCCGATCGTGTAATTAGGCTCGTCCGTGCAGAACTTCGCCGGACACAATCAGCCTGCCCGCGACCGCCTCATCAAGGACCACGCGGACGCCGCCCGGCGAATCGCGCTCCGGATGGCGCGCCGGTGCCCTGATTGGATCGCGCGCGAAGACATCGTCTCGGCCGGCATGCTCGGGCTGATCGAAGCGGCCGAGCGCTACGACGACACCCGCCAGGAGCCCTTCCTCGCGTTCGCCGAGCATCGGATTCGTGGTGCCGTCCTCGACGAGCTGCGCCGTGGTGACATCATGCCGCGCCGGGTTCGCCAGCTCGCTCGCAAGATCGCCGCGGTCATGCGCGAGCTCGAAAAAGACGGCTCGGCCCCGAGCGAGGTCCGGATCGCAGAGGCGCTCGGCGTCACCGTCGATGCCTATCGCGCCGGGCTCTCCGAGCTCGTCCATGTCGAAGTCGGTCCGATCGATGGCGAAGCGCAACGCCTCGCCTCGGACTCGGTCGCTCCGGACGTCGAAGCGGGTCAGCGCTTGATGCTCGCGCGGGTTCGCGATGCGCTCGCGTTCCTCGAGCAACGCGATGTCACGATCCTCGGCCTGCACTACGTCGAGGACCTCACCTACCAGGAGATCGCCGAGACGCTTCGCATCACGCCGTCGCGCGTGTGCCAGCTGCTGTGGCGCGCAGTCGAGCGGCTGCGCGATCACCTCGGGTCCGATTACGTCGAGACCACCAAGAGGGCCGCATGAGCATACGCGTCCTGATCGCCGACGACGACGCGATGGTTCGCCGCACGCTGTCCTCCGCGCTCGCGCGCGTCGGCTTCGATGTGTGCACCTCGGCCGATGGTCACGCCGCGCTCCGGCTCGCCGAGGTCGCGCCGCCGGACATCGCGCTGGTCGATATCAACATGCCCGGCGGCGGCGTCGAGCTCGTCCAGAAGTTGAAGGCCCTGCACGGCGGATCCGTCTGGGTTGCCGTGCTCTCCGGCGAAGATATCGACGACATTCGCGAGCAGTTCATGGGCTCCGGCGCCAACGACGTCATCGTCAAGCCGATCTCGCCGATCGAGCTGCGCAAGCGCCTCCTGGCGGCTGCGCCGGCGGGTAAGACCCTGCCCGTCGCCATGACCGGTTCGTGAACCAATGGCTTTCTGAGCCCACCCGGCATAGCCTCGTTTCTCACGAGGCGCGTATGGGGGATGAAGCGACACCTTTCAAGGTGATGGTCGTCGAGGACGACGAGGATGTGGCTCGTGCGATCGCGCGCAAGCTCGGCGCGGATGGCCACGAGGTCGAGGTCGCGCGCGAGCCGCAGAGCGTGATGGCGCGGCTCGACAACGATCTCGCCGATTGGGATGTCGTGATCCTCGATGTCGGCTTGCCCGGTATGAGTGGCATCGACGTCCTGAAGCATTTTCGCGAGGTCGATTCGCTCGCCTCGGTGATCATGCTGACCGGTGATCGCACGGCAGCGACCGCTACGACCTGCATGCGCGCCGGCGCGTTCTACTACATCACCAAGCCGTTCGAGCCGATCGAGCTCTCGGCGATCGTGACCTCGGCGGCGCGGCATTCGTCGCTCCGCAAGGAGCTCGCAGGTGTTCGCAGCGTGACGGGCAGGAGCGACGATCCGATCGAGACGATCCTCGTGGGCATCTCGGGCGCGATGCGCAAGCTCAAGGCCGCGCTCGATCGGCTCGCGGAACAAGATGTCTCGATCTTGATCCAGGGCGAGAGCGGCACCGGCAAGGAGCTCGTCGCGCGTGCGCTGCACGAGCGTGGTGCACGGCGGCGCAAGCGCTCCGTCCCGCTCAACTGCGGTGCGATTCCGGAATCGCTGATCGATAGCGAGCTGTTCGGTCACGTCAAAGGTTCGTTCACCGGTGCGACCACGGATCGCGCGGGCGTGTTCGTCGAGGCCGACGGCGGCACGCTGTTCCTCGACGAGATCGGTGACATGCCGATCGCGGTGCAGGCGCGCTTGTTGCGCGTGTTGCAGGAGAGCGAGGTTCGGCCGCTCGGTGGCAGCGGCACGCGCAAGGTCGACGTCCGCGTGATCGCGGCCTCGCACGTCGATCTCGTCGACGCGGTGGAGCACCAGAAGTTTCGCCAGGATCTGTTCTATCGCCTGAACGTCGTCGCGCTACGCGTACCTCCGCTGCGCGAGCGGCTCGACGATATTCCGATCCTCGCCGCGCACTTCCTGAAGAAGCACGCGGGCGCGAAGCCGCCGGCACTGTCACCCGAGACCCTCGAGGCGATGAGCGAGTACGGCTGGCCGGGCAACGTGCGCGAGCTCGAGAACTCGATCCTCCACGCGCTCGCCCTCCATCGCGGCGAGACCATCAGCCCCGATGCGCTCCCGCCTGCGATCAGCGGGCGTGGCAAGGGCGCGGGCTCGGCGGTGGCGACGAACGACGACGAAGACGAGCTCACCCCGCTGACCGAAGCGAAGCGCCGCGCGAGTGGGGCCTTCGAGAAGCGCTATCTCACGCGCGTGATGGAGAAGTCCCACGGCTCGGTGTCGGAAGCGGCGCGGCTCGCGGGTCTCGATCGCACGAACTTCCGCCGCTTGCTGCAGCGCCACGGCATCGACGCCGTGACGTTCAAGTAGCGCGGCGCCGGCGCAGCACGAGCAGGAGGCTCGCGCCGAGCACGAGCGCGCTCGAGCCGGTCGTCGACTGGCATCCGCAGCCCTGGTTGTCCGGGTTGACGGCCGTGCTGGTGTAGATGTGACTCGTCACGACGATCGGCTGTCCGTCCTGATCGAGCTGGATGCGCCACCGCGCGCCAGCGCCATCGTCTTCTTCGAAGATGGTCGTGAAGTCGTCGCTCGTGACAGCGCGTTGCTCGAGGCTCGCGCCATTTTTCCACAGCTCGATGGAGGTGCCGTTGCCGCCGGTGACGTGCACGGTGAACGAGTAGTGTCCGGCCCCGACGTTGATCGCATCACCGATCTCTGCCGTACCGAGCAAGAAATCGACGACAGGTGCATCTGGACCCTGAAGATTCACGATCGTGCGACCGTGCTTGACCGCATCTACGATCGCAGCCTCGGACAGATTGTCGGCGAGCACCAGGGTCGTCGGGCTTCCGATCGGCGAGCCGGTCGAGGTCTCGTTCATGCCCGCGGTGTGGTCATCGCTGCCGCCGATCGCGGCGATCTTGTTGCCCGCGGCGAGCTCCGTATCCCAGAGCGCGATCGCTCGCGGGAAGAACGCGAGGATCCCGATGCTGTAGTTGCCGGTCAAGATCTCGAGGCCGGCGACCTTGTCCCACGGCGTATCCGCGACGTGATTCCACATGCAGCCGATGCACGCGGCGCCGAGATCGAGCACCGGATGATTGACGATGAAGATACCGCCCTGCGCGGCGACATCGTCGATGATGTTCGTGACCGTGCGGCCGTTCAGCCCGAGCCGATGATCGACGTAGTCGTGGATCCCGACCGCGTTACCGTGACCGCTATACGTCGTGATCTCGGCGCCGCGCAGGAACAGAAAGTCGGGGTGATCGGGCTGGATCGCCGCGAGCAGCGCGTGCTGCGCGACGGTGTTGTGGTCGCTGATGTTCGCGAAGTCCAGCCCGCGGCTGCGCGCGAGCGTGATGATCTGATCGAACGTCGCGGTCGCATCGCCGCTCTGGATCGAGTGGACATGGAAATCGCCCTTGTACCAGCGCCGCGTCTGCTCGAGCACCGGCGCCGCGTAGCTGGCCTGCGGTAGCACCGGCAGCGTCGCATCGTCGCGGCACGTCACGTCGATCGCGTAGTGACCGCCCACCGGGTCGAGCTTCGCCTTGCCGATCTCGATCGTCCACGTGCCCGCGGGAATCGCGCCTGGCAGGTAGCACCGCGAGGACTGCGCGACGCCGATGATCGCGTTGTTGGTGAGGCCACCGCCCCAGCCGCGGAAGCCATCCGGTCCCCACGCGCCCCAATCGAGGATCGTCACGTCGGAGCCATCGGTGTGCGCGATCTCGATCTCGACCGTCCCCTCGGGCACGACGACCTCGACGCTCTGATAGTCGCCACCTGCGGCACCGACATCACCTTCGTAGTGCATCGTCGAGAGCACCACCGCGACGACGAGGCCGATCATGCGGCCACCCACTCGGCGGTGCGACGCCACAGCTCTCGCGCGAGCGCGAGATTCGTCGCGAGCTCGGACGGCTGATGCTCGTTGCCGCTCGCGCCGTAGTAGCGACCGGTCTGGTTCGCGACCGCGGGGTCCGCCGCGCAGCGCAGCGAGGCGCGCGAGCCTTCGAGTGGCGTGAGCATGCGGCGGAGGTAGAACCAGCGCAGCGGTTGCGGCAGCTTGCGATAGACCTCGGTCGCGACGCCACCGGGGTGCAGCGAGTAGGTCGTGACCCCGGTGCCCTCGAGCTGGCGCGCGAGCTCGTTGCTGAACAAGATGTTCGCGAGCTTCGAGACACCGTATTCGCCGACGCCCGTGAACGAGCGGGTCGGCTGGCGCACCGCGGTCCAATCGAGACCGCGCGCACGCTCGTGCAGCTTGCTCGCGACCGTCACGATGCGCGCGGTCTTCGCCGCCTTGATCCGATCGAGGAGCAGCGTCGTCAACAAGAAGTGGCCGACGTGATTCGTACCGAACGCGAGCTCGAAGCCGCTCTTGGTGAAGCCGCGCTGCCCGCCGAGGCCAGCATTGTTGATCAGGATGTGGATCGGGAGATCCTTCGCGAGGATCTCCGAGGCCGCGCTTCGTACCGACGCGAGATCGCCGAGATCGAGGCGAACGACCTCGGGCGCGGTGCCGGTGGCGTGCAGGATCTCCGCGACGACGGGTGCCGATTTTTCCAACGATCGATTCGCGAGGATCAGCCGCGCGCCGCGCTTCGCGAGCTCGCCGGCCGTGACTCGACCGATGCCCGAGGTCGCGCCGGTGATCACGACGTTCTTGCCTGCGAGATCGTGAGCCATGTTCCCTGGCGTGTTACCACAGCCCTGAAAAGGAGATTCCCATGGGTATCAAGCAGGCACTAGTGATCGGTCTCGCGATGGCGAGCATGGCCGCATGCGGTGGCGCGAAGAAAGACAGCGGCGGCGGCGCTCCCAAGGGCGACACGCTCTACACGCGTCTCGGTGGTGAAGCCGGTGTGAAGGGCGTCGTCAAAGACTTCGTCGAGAACAACGTCGCGAAGGATGCGCGGATCAACACATTCTTCGCGAACTCGGACATCCCGGGCTTCGAGAAGAAGCTCTACGAGCAGATCTGCGCCGCCGCGGGCGGCGGTTGCACGTACTCGGGCAAGGACATGAAGACCGCGCACGCGGGCATGAAGATCAAGCAGGCGGACTTCGACGCGCTCGTCGAGGATCTCGTCAAGGCGCTCGACAACGCGAAGGTCGCCGACGCCGACAAGCAGACCCTCCTCGGGGTCCTCGGTCCGATGAAGGCCGACATCGTCACCGAGCAGTAGTCACTGTTGACGCGCTGCTTCACTCGGAGTACTCCCACCGCGAGAGGTTCTTCTTAAGCAGCCAATAAACGACAGCTCCGACGTATGCAGGGAAGCCAGTGAGATACTGGCACAGCCCCCGCTACTGTGACCGGGGACGACGCGGCAGGGCATCTGCCAGCCACTGGGAAACTGGGAAGGCGCCGCGAAGGACGAACCGGAAGTCAGGACACCTCGTACGTCGCTTCCTCGGGTGGAGGGATTCGCGTCGTGCCGGCGTCGAGTTCATCACCCCGTTACGTGGGGTGACATGTCTCGATTTTCTCTCTTCCTGGTGGTCGCATCGTCGGCAGCTCGCGCCGATCCCGCGGCGACGTCCGGAAGCGAGACGATCATCGTCATCGATTCGGCACCGGATGCCGAACAGGCGCGTGATCGCGAGCGCGCGCTCGGAGATGCGCCGTTCGTCACGGTGATCCATCCCGACGAACATCCCGCGACCGCGTCGGTCGCCGATGCGGTCGGGACCACGGTCGGTGCGCAGGTGCGCTCGGCCGGTGGGTTCGGCGCCTTCGAATCGCTGATCGTGCGCGGCGCTTCGCCGGGACACACCGCGGTCTTAATCGATGGCGTGCCGCTGTCCCGGATCGCGGCGGTGACGACGGATCTCGGGCGGTTCTCCTTGGCGTCGTTCGGCGAGGTCGATCTGTATCGCGGTGCGGTGCCGGTCGAGCTCGGTGGCGCGGGGCTCGGCGGTGCCTTGAACCTCGTGACGCGCCTCGGCCGCGGCGAGCATGGCGAGCGCTTCACCCTGTCGCTGGGCATGGGCTCGTTCGGTGCGCGGCACCTGCGTGCGCACTACGGCGATGCGCACGGCGACTGGTTATCGTCGACGACGGTCGGCTATCAAGGCGCGACCGGCGACTTCACCTACTTCTCGGACAACGGCACCCAGCTCAATCCGAACGACGACAGCTACAAGAAGCGCACGAACAACCAGTTCGAGCAATTCGATCTGGCCTCGCGGATCGGCCGCCAGCACTCCGAGAACGCCGGCGGCGTGCGGATCGCCTACAAGGATCAAGGCCTCCCGGGGAGCGCGTACACGCCGACCTACGCCCCGACGCTCGCGACGCTCGATACGATCGGCGATGTTCGCTTCGACACGACCGTCGGGCCCGCACTCGCCAAGCAACTCGGCTATCTCCTCGTCGAGCGCCAGCACCTGCGCGATCCGATGGGCGAGCTCGGGCTCGGATCGCAGGCGCGCGACTACCTCACGTTCGCCGCTGGCGCCTCCTCGACCTGGGTCCTACCGATCGATCGCCATCGCGCGACCGCCGGGCTCGAGCTCCGCGGCGATCGGTTTCGCGATGCCGATGCAGACGCGGCACGCGCGGCGCTGATCGGCACGCGGATCGGCGGCGCCTTCCTCGCGGCGATCGATCTCGTCGTCGATCCGGATGCGGAGATCATCGTGACGCCTTCGTTTCGGCTCGACGCGGTGCGGACGGCGCCGACCGATCGTGCGGATCCGGCACGCAGCGAGGTCATCCCGAGCCCGCGGCTCTCGACCCGCGCCGCGCTCACGTCGATCGCGTCGCTCAAGGCGAGCGCGGGCTACTACGTGCGGCTCCCGACCTTGATCGAGCTGTTCGGCGATCGAGGCAGCCTGCTCGGCAACGGCGAGCTGGTGCCGGAGACCGGCCCCTCGACCGATGTCGGCTTCGTGCTCGCACCGGAGCACGCACTCCACATTCCGAATGGCAACCTGCCCGAGATCGTGATCGATCGCGTGTTCGTGGAGGTCGCCGGATTCGCGACGCGGCCGAGCAACACGATCGTGTTCGTACCGGCCGCGGGATCGACGGTGTATCGCCCGATCAATGCGGGTGATGCGCTGACCTATGGCAGCGAGCTCGTCGGTTCGGTGCGGCTCGCGCACACGATCTCGATCACCGCGAACTACACCCACCTCGTCACCGCACAGCTGTCGACCGATCCGGCCTACGCGAAC
>JANXOP010000117.1 GCA_025357755.1 Kofleriaceae bacterium
CCGATCGACTGCACATAATACCGCCGGCCTTGGCGCCTTCTTTTCGTCTGAGTTCTGCGACGAGCTGCGCATGCAGCCGCTCGGCCAGTTCCTCGACGGGTTCGTGGATGAGCGTTTTGCCTTGGGCTACTGCTCTTTGACAATCGAAAGATCTTTAGGTCCTGTGCTTCATCTCGGACTGTGGCTGCACCGTCGAGGCGCGGACATCAAGGCGGTGGACAGCGACCTGCTTGAGAGGTTTCGGCGGCATCTCCGTCGATGTCGGTGTCGTCGGCGAACCGAGAATTCATCGTGCCGTCGCTGCGGTACGAGACGCGAGGCTGTGATGGTCGCGGTGCGACATCTCATCGCGCATCTGCGCCGGCGGGGCGTCGTCCCGCCCGAGTCGCCGCCACCGATGCAGGTGCTCGTCGCCGAATTCGATCGTTGGATGCGGCAGCACCGTGGTTCCGCAGAGCGGACGCTCGCGGACTATCGGCCGCTGGCTGCAAGGTTCGTCGAATCGCGACGAGGCCGGTGTTGGAAGCATCTCGACGCAAAGGCGATTCGAGCCTACGTGATCGAGGAATGCAAGACGCTGACACCATCGCGAAAGCTGGTGCTGGTGCGAGCGCTGCGCATGTTCATGCGGTTTCTCGTCGCGACAGGTCGCTGTCGTAGCCACCTAGATCGGTCCGTGCCGTCCATACCAAACTGGAGGTTAGCGACGCTGCCTCGATATCTCGACCACGACGTTGTCGAGCGCATCGTGGCGAGTCGCTCGAGGACGACGGTGGTGGGGCTACGCGATCGCGCGGTCCTCCTCTTGCTCGCCCGCCTCGGTCTTCGCGCGGGTGATGTACGCGGGCTCTGCCTCTCGGATCTCGATTGGGCGAGCGGGCAGCTTCGTGTCGTCGGCAAGCTTCGTCGTGCGACAAAGCTGCCGATACCCCAGGATGTTGGCGACGCTATCCTCGCGTATCTGCGGGTACGGCCGACGTGCCAGCACGAGCAAGTCTTCCTCTGTATCAAGGCACCCCGTCGTCCCCTTGGCTCCACCGGCGTTGGCGGTATCTGCCAGCGAGCCATCGACGAGCTCGGAGTGAAGTCTCCGAGCAAGGGTGCGCACATCTTCCGTCACTCGGCCGCCACCACGCTGATTCGTCACAGCGCCACACTCGACGATATTGGACGTCTTCTTCGACATGCGTCACGCGAGTCAACGGCGGTGTACGCGAAGGTCGCGGTCGGCGCGCTGCTCCGCATCGCGCAACCGTGGCCGGAGGCACGATGATCGCCGCGGTCGAGGCGTACCTCGAGTTGCGACGTGCGGCGGGGTACAGCATGCGCGACGCCGATCGCATCTTGCGCAGCTACGGTCGGTTCGCCCACGCCCATCGCGATCGATTCGTCAAGATCGCGACGATTCATGCCTGGGCCAAACGAGCGCGATCGCCCGAGCGTCGAGAGGCGTTGGTCCGAAAGGTCGCACTCTTCGCGCGATACATGTACGCGGAGGACCCTCGCCACGAGATTCCCTCCTATCGCGTCTTCGCGGCAGATCCATTTCAGCGACCCGAGCCGTTCATCTTCACGCGCGAGCAGATCGTCGCGTTGATGGAAACCGCACGTCGCCAGCCGTTCAACGGCGATGCCTATGCGACGCTGATCGGCCTGCTGGCTGCGACCGGCATGAGAGTCTCCGAGGCGCTGTCGCTCAGACTCGACGACCACACGCGTGATGGTCTCGTTGTCCGCGAGACGAAGTGTCACAAAAGTCGCCTCGTTCCTCTTCACCCGACCGTCGAGCGCGAGCTCGCGGCATTCCTCAAGCGGCGCCAGCGAGGCCGGTGTGACCGCGTCTTCGTCGGAGTGAACGGTGGCCCACTGTCATATGACCGGTTCAAGGGCTGGTATCGCAGGTTCCTCGCGGCAATCGGTCTCGACTACAAGCAGACGCCGCGCCCGCGGCTACACTGCTTACGACACAGCTTCGCTGTCCGGGCCTTGGAAGCGGTAGATTCGATGACGGTCGCGGAGCACCAGCTCGCGCTCGCCACCTATCTCGGCCATGCCACGGTGGAGAGTACGTACTGGTATCTCGAAGCGACTCCCCGACTTCTCGTGTCCATTGCCGAGCGCTGCGCGCAGTTCACGAAGTCGAGGGCGCGATGACTGCGATCGCGCCCCACGTCTCCGATTTTCTTCGCGTTCGGCTCCCGGTCGAACGCAATGCCAGCGCTCACACGCGCGCGACCTACAGCCACGCCTTCATGCTCCTCTTCGACTTCGCCGCTCGCCGGTTCAAGTGTTCACCGTCCAGCCTCGAGCTCGAGCAGATCGACGCGAAGCTCGTCATGGCCTTCCTCGATCATCTCGAGCGCGAGCGCAGCAACGGTATCTCGAGCCGCAATGCCCGGCTCGCGGCCCTCAAGTCGCTGTTTCGCTACATCGAGCACCGCGTGCCCTCCGCCATCGATCAGGTTCGCCGCATCCTCGCCATCCCGACCAAGCGCTCGACGAGTCGGCTCGTCGGCTATCTGAGCCGAGCGGAGGCGCAGGCGATCATCGACGCGCCGGACTCGACCACGAGCGGGCTCCGCGATCGGTCGATGCTCCACCTCTCCATCGCCACCGGTATCCGGGTCTCGGAACTTGTAGGTATCCAGCTCGAGGATCTCGTCCTGCAACCTCAGCCCACGCTCACCGTGCATGGCAAAGGCCGACGCGAGCGCCGGCTACCGCTCTGGCGCGAGACCATGACCGCACTCAAGCGCTGGTTGCGAGCGCGACCCGATTGCTCGTCACGGCAGCTGTTCTTGAATGATCGTGGAGGTGCCCTGACTCGATCTGGCTTCGCGTATCTCCTCGCCAAGTACGTCGAGCTGGCTGCACGAGACGTTCCCAGCCTTCGCTCAAAACGAGTGTCGCCGCACGTCCTGCGCCATACCTGCGCGATGCTCACGCTCCAGGCGACGCGCGACGTTCGGAAAGTCGCACTGTGGCTCGGACACGCGCACCTCGCGACCACCGAGGTCTATCTGCGTGCCGATCCCACCGAGCAGCTCGACGCCCTCGCGAAGGTCGCGCCGTTCGGACTTCGTCCGGGGCGCTTCAAGGACGCGGATCGGTTGATGGCGATGCTCGCGGAAGCTCGCACGATCGCGCCGTGAGCACGCCCGCGATTATGCGCAGCTGCGCGAACGCTCGCCGACGGAGTTCAGGCTCAGCTCGGCATAACGGGCAACTCTACATAACGAC
>JANXOP010000136.1 GCA_025357755.1 Kofleriaceae bacterium
TCGCCGGCGAGCTCGTCGACAAGGGGCCGATCGTGCAGGTCCGCAACCACGACCGTCAGATCAAGGTCCTCGACGATCCGTCGGCAGGCACGCAGCTCTCCGCGCCTGTCGTGGTCCTCGTGGATCAATTCAGCGCGTCGGCCTCGGAGATCCTCGCCGGCGCGATGCAGGATTATCACCGTGCGGTGATCGTCGGGACCGGACCGACCCACGGCAAGGGCACGGTGCAAACGCTGGTCAATCTCGATCGCGATGGCGACCAGCCAGTGCTCGGCGTAGTCAAGCTGACGATCCAGCAGTTCTTTCGTGTCAGCGGTGGCTCGACGCAGCGCGAAGGCGTCACGCCCGACATCACGCTCCCGAATCCGAACAGCTACATCAAGAGTGGCGAGCGCGACCTCGAGCACGCCATCGAGTGGACCAAGATCGATCCCGCGCCGTACGTCGGCTGGAAGCCGACCTGGGATCTGGCAACGCTCGTCGCGAAGAGTGCCAAGCGTGTCGCGAAGAGCCCGGTCTTCGCAAAGATCACGGCGCTGGAAACGATCCTCGCCAGGCGTCGTGGCGAGACCCGAGTCCAGCTCGCGCGTGCACAGTTCGACGCGCGCGCGAAGCGTGACAAGGACGAGCTCGACCACGTCGGCCTCGACCTCGAAAAGGTCGCCGCGGCCCTCGCGGTCACCGCGATCGACGAACCGAAGGTCTCTACTCCGACGGACGATCGCATGAAGAAGTGGCGCGACTCGGTCGCCCGCGATCCGTGGATCGACGAAAGCATCGCGGTCCTTGGAGACATGACCGGCGCCAAGTGACGACTCGCGCGCGCGTCCTCGTCACGTTCATGTTCACGGCATGCGCCATGTCTCGCGCGCCCGAGGTGCAAAGCGAGCGGGCGCTGTTCCGCGATCTCGAGCGCCAGGTCACGGTTGCGGCGGCGACTGGCTGGGGCATCGACCGGCTCGAAATCGAACACTTGATCGGGACCGCGCTCGACTCGGTGTGCCGTGTCACCGAGCTCGACCGGCGCGGGTTGCAACGCTGGCTCGACGACGAGATCCTGAGCGAAGGCGGACCGGTCGACGAGGCGTGGCGACAGCGCGGCAAGGATCTCGCGCAGGTCGACGATCTGCTGAGACTGACCCGCGTCCGTGCATTGTTGGCCCGTGCCGACGAAGCTTCGCGCGACTGCCCGTTCTGGATCGAGCCAGAGACACCGTTTAGCGGGCGTCAGATCTCGACGAAGGGCTGGCAGCTGACGTTCGGTGGCGGCGGCAAGGCGACCGTGATGAGGCAATCGGGGCACAGCGACCTGAGCTTTGGCGGTGCCGGGCGCCTGCTGCTCGGACGAATCTTCGAGGACGGCGATGGGCTCTACGCCGGGCTCGAGATCGGCGGCAGTGCTTCGTTCCCGAAAGATGCCGTGGGGACGCGTGGCGGTCCCGTGATCGGCGCCGACGTCGTCGCACCGCTGGTGTATCGCCATAGCCTCACCAACACCTACTTCGAGGTCGAGGGCGGTTGGCTCGGGCATTCGACTGAACAGAACTTGACGGCGATCGAGCACGGCGTGCACGCGGGAGTCTCGTTCGGCGCTCGGGCGTTACGTGCGAGGTTCTTGTTTCCGGGTGCCGCGTTCGAGCTCGCCTGGGAACGGCTGTTTGTCGCAGGCGACGACATCACCTCGATCAAGGTCGGCTTTCGCGCCGCGTTCGATCTGGACCTGTAACCGCTAGAACACCGAGACGATCTGCTGCGTCCACTGCGCGGTGTGATTGCCTTCGTCGAGGCTCTGGAACGGTAACCGCACGGCCGGGCCCGTGGCCGGTTGCCCGGCGGCCGCACGGTCCGGATAGAACGGAGCGAGCCAGAGTTGCGGCTTCTGCGCACCCGGGCTGCGTACGCCGAACGGGCGCTGGCTCGCGAACGTGTACCAGATCACCGTCTCGTTACCGCTCGTCGTCGGTTCGTGGGTCACGAACGGTGTCCACTTCGGCCACGAGTTGTACTGCGCCGCGACCTCCGCTTCGCTCAGCCGGATCGGCGAGCCCGTACCATCCGCTTTCGTCACCCACAGCTCGGCGTTCTTGTTGTTGTACGCGTTGCCGCCGGTCGCCTGGTTGTAGAGCACCCACTGATCGTCGGGCGAGTACGAAGGGTAGTAGACATATGCGCTACCGATCGGCGTGACGAGCGTGCGCGGCGCGGCGACCGTCTTCGCGGTCGTGTCGTAATCGAACACCAGCAGCTTGGACGCGGTCATGTAGACCTCGTCGCCGCCGAGCATCTGCGCCGCGACGATGTGGTTACCGTCGACCGAGACATCGGGCGCCGAGATCCGCGAGGTCGTGTAGAGCGGCGTCGTCACGTTGGTCGTGAGGTCGGTGCGGTACAAGCCGCTCGTGCTCGTCGTGAACAGATCCGTGTCGTTGGGATGAACCGACGCGTAGTTCCACTTCACGGTGTTCGGCGTCACTTCCTTGGTGAGGCCGGCGACCATCAGCGCGTTGCCGTAGTTGACCGTGCCGCCATCCTGGCGATACGCGACGATCGTGCCGTCGCGGGCGATCGCGTGACAGCCAACGCACGCCGTCTGTCCGACCGTCGGATAGAACTGTGACGGAGGAACCTGCGGCGTCGACATGTCGAAGCGAAAGATCGCGGTCTTCGAGGTATCCCAGTAGTAGACGCCACCCACGATCGTCTCCGCCGCGATCCGGATGCCCTCGCTACCTTCGAGGTACGTTGCCGGCGAAGCGCTCGCAAGGCCGCGCACGCGGATGTTCAGATCGAGGCCACTCGAGCCACTCGATAACAACGACCAGTCATCCGCAGCGAGCACGTCGTAGGTCGCGGTGCCGAGCCCCGTGACGTAGCTGGTGAGCGTCACGTACCCACCCGTGAGCGTGACCTGGTAGACATTCTTGGCCGACGGGTCACGCCAGTGGACCTCCATCTGACCGAGGTTCGGCGGCACCATCGCGTTCGCGGGTGGATACGCGAGGCCAAGAGCGGTCGAGCTATCGAGCGTCGCATTCGCAAATAGATCGGCGGAGCCCGCCGGCGCGGTACCGGTCGTGGTCTTGGCGACGAACACTTCGAACGATGCCGAGCCCGAGACCGAGGCGTTGTAGATCGCGTTGACCGCGCCGTGACCGGCCATCATGCCGGTCGGCATCATGGTCGTGCCGGTCATGCTGCCGATCGGCGACGGATCGATCGTGAAGGCCGCTTGGCTCGTGACATCGGTCCGCGTGCCGTCGGCAGCGACGAGGGTTGCGGTCACGGTGGGTGCGTCGGCCGTGACGCCGTCGGCCCAGTGGATCTGTGCCGTGGACAGACCGACCTCCAGCGTCGGTGCGGCGCCTCCCCCATCGGTGCCCCCGCCGTCGCCGCCATGGTGCTGCGCACATGATGCGACCAACACCGCCAGACCGAAGAAGAGTGCGCGAGTCATCGCGCGCAGCAAGAGCAAACCTCGTGCCTCGCGGATCACGCGAATTCGTCGAGATCCTCGTGGTCGTGACGCCCCGACGTCTCGCTGAGGTCAGCTGTCCTCGGCACGAACGGCCTCGGCGTCGGAGTCCTACAGTGGCAGCGCAGTACGCATCGCTGCGTCTTAGCGGGCGATCTTGAGGGCGAGGTGGACATCCTTGACGCCCGAGATGCCCTCGACCAGATCCTCGATCGCGCGGCGCTGGAAGCGATCCTCGACCACGCCGCTGAGGCTGACCTCGCCGTCCTTGACGTCGACCACGACGTGCGTCGCATCGATCTCGCCGTGCTCCATGAGCAACTCGCTGACGTGCTCCTTCAAGCGCTCGTCGGATCGCATGAACGCTTTGGGCCCCTTGCCGCGATGCGGTCCGAAGTGCTCGGCGTTGTACTGGTTGTGCGCCGCGCGATCGGCGTACGGATGGTTGGTACCGGGCACGTAGCGATTGTCGTAGCCGCCGCGTCCGTACGCGCTCTGGCCGTATGGACCCTGCGTGCTCGGGCCGAATCCGCCCGCATCATCCGGCGCATTCCCGTAGGCGCGCGCCGTCCGGCGAAGGTCACGGTTGGGATCTGGGACATGATCAGCCTTGTTCGCGACGTGCTCGAAGGCGTGGTCGTAACGTTCGTAGTCGCGCGGTGCGCCATTGTTACTCGGCATGTGTCTCTCCCAAATTGTTCGTCGATCTAGCCTGTAGGGTTGCATCGCGCATGCCGCGACATCACCGCCCACCGACCCGGACGGCGGCTCCGAGCCGTGCACACGCGCACGGCGTGCGCTGACGGTGGCCCGGCCGCAACGTTTGCCCGGATTCGCGTTGTCCTCGAGTGGTGACTCGGTTGCCGTGCAGAGTCAGCGATCGCACGTGCTCCGCGAGGGTCATCATCCACGCGGCGGGTGGCTACGAGCGATTGAATCATTCGGCATCGCGACGCCATCCACATGCGCATGAATTCCCGATGCGCGAAGCGCTGCCCTTGAACCAGCCCGGCTTCTCGAGGTTGAGGCCGCACTGTCGACAGTGGTCGCGCGAGCCCACGAATAGCCACCAGACAGCGACGACAACGCCGAGGAGCACGCATGCAAAGGCTCGTTCGGGAAAAGCGAGTCGGGTCACCACATGAGCCCGCCATCGCTGAAGTCGACGCCTGGAAGGAACGTCCGAACCGCACGATCCGGGGCGCGGTGAGCTTCGCAGAACCATCGTTCGCCATCGGACTCGTGGCGAACCTCGACACACGTCACGCATTGCCGTTCATCCGCCACCGCTATGTCGGTGAGTTGCACGACGAGGGTCGAGCAAGGCGCACGGGCAAGGACTCGATCGGTCACGCTCCCGTGTAGCCAGCTCGTGCGGTGCCTGCCGAACCGACCGATCACGATCACGTCCGCCAGGGCTTCGCCTGCGAGCGCGGCGATCTCGTCCGCCGGGTCGCCGACCCGGACGTGCATCCTGATCTTCCAATCGTGGTCTTTGGCGTGGAAGTTCGGCAGCTCGTCCCGGAGGAGCGTACCGAGCCGTCGTTTCTCGTCGACGAGGTCCTGTCCATCTTCGTGGACGACGATCACCTGGATCTCGCAGGCATCGTGTCGTGCGGCGAGATCGAGTGCATGCTCGAGCACGACGTTCGAGTACTCCGAGAGATCGAGCGCGACGACCATCCGATAGCGAAGCCGGTTTGCTGGGGCCATGGGTCGTGACACTGCAGGCGACGTGCCGCCGTCCGCTCAAGGCGCGAACGAGATCATCATGTGATCGACGACCTCGGTCACGCCTGGCGCCGCCCACGCTGCGCGCTCGGCATCCTTGATCGACTGCCAGGACGAGGCGCTGCCACTCAAGGTGACCTTGCCGCCCGAGGTCTTGATCTTGATCGAGCCCGCATCGGCGGTCGCCTGGCGCAGGAGCGCCGCTTCGACCTCCTCCTTCACGGCCCCGACCGTCGCCGTCGGTTTGATCGCGACCAGATCTACGACCGACGTGACTCCGGTCAGGAATCGCACCGCGCGCTCGGCCGATTCGCGCTCGTAGTTCCAGCCGCACTCGCCCTTGAGCGTCACCGTCCCGTTCTCGATCTTGGCCTGGATGCTGTCGGGCACGTAGACGTCCCACTGGAGTGCGTTCGAGACGGCGATCGCGATCTCCGTGTCGTTGCGCTTGTGGGCGCCAGTTAGCTTCACGGCGAGATCCTGGGCGATGGTCCGCACGCCGCATACGCGCCTTGCGGCGTCCTCGGCGGCGAACTTCTCGGCGTAGGTTCCGACCGACCCGAGGAGCGAGACCGCGCCCTGGTCGACCGTCACACCGATCTGGGTCGCGTTGATCTTGGGATCCCAGTGAAGCTCGGTCTCGATGTCTGCCTTGAGTTGAGAGTCTGATTTCTTCATGGTGATCACTAACAGAGCATCAGGCATGCCGCGCTGCGGCTCACCGCGACGCGCTCCAGGAACCATCCGTCGTGGAACGCCTGCATGGTTTGCGTCGCCAACGCATTCGTTGCGTACGCTTCATGCCGCGCCCGAACCGCCTGCTCGATCGAGGTCCGACGGCCGGCGCGTTCCGTGCACTGCCTCGGGTATGACCGCGCGCCGTCTCCACCTGATCGCGACGATCGCGGGGCTGAGCTTGGCCGTGAGCGCCGGTGCACTCGTGGTCTACCTCGTACGTCGGCCACCCGAGCTCGGCGTCATCGCCGCGCGCGTCGGTGATAGCTCGCGCATGCTCGCCGTCACGGGACGTATCGAGGCAGAGCACGCGGTCCTCGTGGCACCGCGATTTACGGGGCAGCTGACCGAGATCGTGCGCCACGAGGGCGATCGGGTCGTCGCCGGCGAGCTCCTCGCGCGACTCGCGGATCCCTCCGCGACCGCTTCGATCGTGCAACAACAAGCCGCCCTCGCGTCGCGCGAGGATGACCTTGGACAAGCTCGCCGCGATCTCGCCGATGTGACCAAGCTCGTCGCCAGCGGCGCGGTCGCAGCCTCCGAGCTCGATCCCGCGCGCCTGGCGGTCTCGCGCGCGAGCCACGACGTCGTCCGGTTGGGAGCGGTGCTTCACGATGGTCGCTCGCAACTGGTGCTCGAGGCGCCATTCGCAGGAACGATCATCCGGCGTGAGGGCGAGCTCGGCCAGGTCGTCGGCCCAACCACGACCGTATTCGAGATCGCGACCGTCGAGACGTCGCGAATCACCGCCGAGATCGACGAGCGTTACGTGCGCTCACTCCGGCTCGGAATGCGTGCGGAGATCCGAGCCGTCGGGACCGACGAGGAGCCTCGTGCCGCGTCGATCTCGTACATCGCCCAGGCCGTCGATCCGCAAACCGGTGCCGCCACCGTGCGGTTCAGCTACGACACCAAACCGGAGGGCGCGCTCGTCGGGATGTCAGTCGATGTCGACGTTCTCGTCGGAACGACAACGGGCGCCGTCACCATTGCACGCGAGGCGGTGGGCGTGACCGGTACCTCGACCTTCGTGCTGGTCGTCGCCCACGAACGTGTCGAACGCCGACCGATCACGTTCGATGATTGGCCCGCGACCTGGGTCGTGGTGCGAAGCGGGGTCGCGGCGGGAGAGCTCGTCGTCCTCGATCCGAGCTCCGCGGTCGCGGGCGCGCACGTGCGTTCGAGGCTCGAGCCCGATGCCTTTTGACGTTACGATCGCGGTGCGTTACCTCACCTCGTCGCGCCTCCAGAGCGCGTTGCTGATGGCGGGCGTCGCGATAGGAGTGGTCGTCTTCACGTTCATCGCAGCCTTGATGAATGGACTCGGCGTCCGCTTGACCGAGGATGTCACGGCGAACGTGGCCCACGTGACGCTCGAGCCAGCGCCTCGGATACCGCTCGCACGCATGCCCTCACCGAGCGGACGCGCGCTCTATGCCGTCCAGCCAGGACATGACGCGAAGCCCGTGGTCCGCGCCTATCGTTCGCTCCTCGCGACCATCGGGACGATGCCTGGTGTCCGCGCCGCCGTTCCCGAGGTCATCGGTAGTGCAACGCTCTCGCGCGGCGACAAGGACGTCGCGGTCGTCGTCACCGGAATCGAGCCCCTCCGCGTCAGCGCGATCGCACCGCTCGACCGGGCGATCGTGCGCGGCCACACCGATCTCGGCGTCGGCGACATCCTCGTCGGGACCCGCCTCGCCGCAGACCTGGCGATCGACGTAGGCGACCGCGTGATCCTGCGCGCCGCAGGGGCGCGCGCGAGCCACGAAGCGATCGTCACCGTGCGCGGCACCTTCACGCTCGGAGTCGAAGCGATCGACGAGCGCTCGGTCTATCTCGAGCTCGGCGCCGCACAGAAGCTCTTCGAGGTCGCCGACGGGGTCTCGATCATCGAGATCAAGCTCGATCACGTATGGGGCGCGGAGGCATACGCCGACAAGCTCGCACGCGCGACGAACCTGAAGGCAACGAGTTGGCTCGCACGCAACACGAGGCTGCAGAGCGGACTTCGAGCACAGGCGAGTACGGCGGCGATGATCAAGGCGTTCAGCCTCCTCACGATCGCTATCGGGGTGGCGAGCACCTTGTTCCTCTCGGTCTCGCGCCGGCGCTCGGAGATCGGGATCTTGCGGAGCTTTGGCATTGGACGATCGGCGATCGTGCGTGCGTTCATCTTGCAGGGGCTGCTGATCGGAGTGCTCGGATCGCTCGTCGGGGTCGCCCTCGGGGATGCGTTCGCCCACCTCCTGCTCGCAGTCTCCACCACCGCGACCGGCGCGACGTCGATTCCGATCGATCCGGCGAAGGGCGAGTACCTGCGCGCGATCCTACTCGCGACCCTGGTGAGTGCGGTTGCGGCCCTCCTCCCGGCATGGTCCGCCGCGCGGATCGATCCACTCGAGGCGATCCAGTCGTGAGCGTGCTCGAGGCCCGAGACATCACGAAGATCTTCGTCGATGGCGACACGGCGACGCCGGTCCTGCGCGGAATCTCCGTGACGATCGAGCCTGGAGCGTTCGTCGCGCTCGTCGGTCCGAGTGGCAGTGGCAAGAGCACGTTCCTCTCGATCGCCGGCACCTTGTTGACGCCGACGAGTGGCTCGCTGCAGATCGCTGGCCTCGAGGCTCTCGGCTTACGCGAACGCGAGCTTGCTCGCCTCAGGAATCGTCACCTCGGGTTCGTCTTCCAGTTTCATCATCTCCTCGAGGACTTCACGGCGCTCGAGAACGTGCTGATGCCGGTCTACGGCGCCCAGCACGCGATCGACGCGACCTGGCGCAAGCGTGGTCGCGAGCTGCTCGTCCGCGTGGGTCTCGCAGATCGGATCTCGTTTCGCGCCGCGAAGCTCTCGGGTGGACAGAAGCAGCGAGTGGCGATCGCGCGTGCGCTCGTGATGAAGCCCGAGCTCGTGCTCGCCGACGAGCCGACCGGGAACCTCGACCGTGCGAGCTCGAGTCAGGTGATGAGCCTGTTGCGCGAGCTCTCGCGCGACGAGGGCACCGCGTTTCTGCTCAGTACGCACGACGAGGCGATCGCGCGTCGCTGCGATCGAACGTTGACGATGGTCGACGGCCTCCTCACGAGACCGCCGAGCGAGCAAGTCGCGTGAGGTAGTCGCGCCGACGCTAGCGGGGCCGCACCACGGCAGATTCGTGCCCACGCACGATGCTAGCGAAAGCGATCGCGCGATATTTTTCGGGGAACTTTTGCGCCACGGCGGCGCATGCCTGCGAGCACAAGCGTAGACCTGGCTGCTCCTGGTGACCCTGATAGCCACGTCCGCTCGTCTCCCCTAGATCGATCAGCGCCATGCCTTCCGGGACGCAGGCTCCGCAGACCGGACACGTCGTGTTCCAGATATCGTTGTGCACACGAGGCGGGTTGCATACCGGATGCCACTCCGAGCTTCACATCCTCGCGGTGGCGGTCGATGCCGCCTCGCCGACCGCTCGAGCCGCGCGACGTGTGGCGTGTCGATGCTTCGTCACATGCTTGAGCCACACGAACGGTCGCAGCCAGATCGGTGGCGTACCGCAGCTCTCGCACCCGAACAGTGGACGGATCGCGGCGAGCACCGTGTAGCCCAGGTCGAGGATCAGCTGAAACGGACGAAAGCCGAAGATGCCGATCGCGAACAGCCAGGCGAACCATCGGGTGTTCGGCAAGCGACGCAGTACCTCGGCGACCGCATCGCCACCGCGCCTCTTCGACCCGTCCGGCATGAGCAGGTGGATCGTCTTGTACGCCTCCCAGATATCGAGCTCGGGATCGAGCGCTCGGAGCGCATCTGGATCGTCGCCGATGGGTCTCACGACGATCCGCGCGCCTCCGACCTCGCGGTTCGCCGAGCGCGTCACCCAGCCGGCGATGCGCCGGCAGACACCGCACTCGTCGTTGTAGAGCAGGATCGGAGCGGTCACGCGAATGCCTCGATCACTGCCGAGCGGACACGCGCGAGCGTCGGCGTCGGTCCCTCGACTCGCCCGATCTCGGCACCGTCGAGAAACATGACCAGGGTCGGGGTGCTCTCGATCTGGTAGCTGTCGGCGATCTCGCGTTCGGTCGCGACGTTCAGCCGGAAGATCGTCTCGCTGTCTTTCACCTCGTGCGCCACATCCTGGAGGACCGGCTCGATCACTCGACAGTGCGCGCACCCGTAGGACATGAACTCCACGACGATGGGCCCCGAGCCCTCGAGGACGCGCTCGGTGAACGTGTCCCTCGTGACGGTCTGGATCGAGTCTGGACGACGTGTCATCGAGCTGAAGACAGCACGATGCGTGCCACCGAACAGGCCGCCGGTTACGCCGGCGCGTCGATCGCGGAGACGCGAACGAGCTTCTTGTTCACGAACTCCTGGATCCCGAGGCTGGACAGCTCGCGGCCATAGCCGGAGTTCTTGATCCCTCCGAATGGCAGATCGGGGGTGGTCCAGGTCGGATGGTTGACGAACATCATCCCCGTATCGACGCGACTCGCGACCCGCTTGCCACGCGCGATGTCTGCCGTGAACACGCAGCCGCCGAGCCCGAACTCCGAATCATTGGCTAGCGCGATCGCCTCGTCTTCATTCTTGACGCGAAAAAACAGAGCGACCGGACCGAAGAATTCCTCGCGGAACGCGGGATTGGTCGGCTTGATGTCGGTCAAGATCGTGGGTTGCATGAAGGCGCCTGCGCGATCGATGCGATCGCCGCCCATCACCAACTTCGCGCCCTTCCCTACCGCACGCTTGACCTGATCGACGAGCTTCACGAGCGCCGCTTCGGTCGACAGCGGGCCGAGCGTGGTCTTGGCGTCCATCGGATCGCCAGGCGTGAGGGCCGCGAGCGCGGCCTGGAACTTCGCGAGGAACTTGTCCGCGAGCGGCTCGACGACGATGAAGCGTTTGGCCGCGACACAGCACTGACCCGTGTTGTTCATCTTGCCCCACACCGCCCACTCGACCGTCTTGTCGAGGTCGGCATCCTCGAGGACGATGAACGCGTCGCTTCCGCCGAGCTCCATCGTCGACTTCTTGAGGTTCTTGCCCGCGCGCGCCGCGACGATCTGCCCGGCCTCCACGCTTCCGGTCAGCGCGATGCCCTTGATCCGCGGGTCATCGATCACGCGGTCGACCTGCTTGTACGAGATCAAGAGGTTCGTGTACGCACCCGGCGGCGCACCAGCATCGCGCCAGAGCTTCTCGAAGGCGATCGCGCACTGCGGAACACAACCAGCGTGCTTGACCATGACGACGTTGCCCGCCATCAGGTTCGGCGCTGCGAAGCGTGCGAGCTGGTAGTACGGAAAGTTCCACGGCTCGACGCCGAACAGCACACCGAATGGAGTGCTCACGATCTCGGCCTCGCCGGTCGCCGGCGACAGAGGTTGCGGCGCGAGGAAGCGCTCCGCGTTCTTCGCGTAGTAGTCGATAATGTCGGCGCTGAGCTTGACCTCGCCTCGGGCCTGCGCGAACAGCTTGCCCATCTCGAGCGTCACGGGGCGCGCGTACTCGTCGATATTCGCATGCATGATCGCGGCAGCCTTCGCCACGATCACCGCTCGATCCGCGAAGCTCGTCGTTCGCCAGGTCTCGAAGCAGGTCGCGGCGGTCGCGATCGCGGTGTCGAGCTCTTTGTCGGTCAGCTCGGTGAAGGTCTTCGACGTCTTGCCGTCGTAGGGGTTGACGCTTTGGTAGGTCATGACCCGGGACGCAGCATGATGTGTGCCGGCTCTCGCGCGCACTGCGAGTGTGACGATCCGGACCAACACGCACCGATTGCGGCGGGCGTGCAGCGTCTGCGCGGATCGCGAGCGTGGCGCACGCGAGCGACCGAATGCGGCGGCACGCGTCGTGCTGCCTGGCCTCGCATGCCGACCACCACTCACCCCTTCGCGGAGGAGATCGAACCCTTGATGGACGAACCCGTCCGCCTGCCCGATGCCGATCGAGAAGCACTCGCGCGAGCCGTCAACAACCTCGAGGCCAGTGAAGCGCGGGTGCGCCGCAATGCCGAGCGGGTCTACGACGAAGCCCGAGGCAAGCTCGTCCTCGAGCTCTTGCCCGTGCTCGACAATCTCGACCGCACGATCGCGGCGGTGCGAGGGCACGAAGCCAACCCACTCGTCGAAGGCATCACGATGGTACGCGGCCAACTCGAAGGTGTCCTGTTGCGCTACGGCGTCGAGCGGATCGAAGCAACGGCCCAGAAGTTCGACCCCGCGCTGCACGAGGCGGTGACCGCGCTTCCCGTCACCGATCTCGCGCGAGTCGGGATGGTGATCGAACAGTTCGAGCCTGGCTACCGCTTCGGCGCCAAGCTGCTACGCCCCGCGAGAGTCGCCGTGGGCGTCGCGGGAAGGTAGCGTCACGAGAATTCGTGATGCTCGTCGACATGCTTGTTCGCTTCGAGCCACGCATTGAGCTCGATGCCGACGACCTTGGGAATGTGATCGAGATCGCCGGTCAGCAGCCCGATCACCTCGCCGAGCGCGACCGCGAGCTCGCCACGAGCTCGCTCGCTGGTCGCTGGACTGGCGAGCAAGCGCTCGAGCTCGGCCTTGCGGAGCTCGACCCGGACCTTGAGGCTCTGACCGATCGTCGCATCGGTCGAATTTTGATCGCTCTTCTTCTTCGTCATCTTGATGGGTGGTCGAGCAGGATGCGTGCCGCGCCGCGGACGCGCGCTGCAACGCCGAGGTGCAGACTCTGCGCCGGCCCGTGAGGCCTCTGCACCGACGAGGCCGGGTGTGGTTGTTGCAGTCCTCACGTGGCGCGTGCACTGTGGTGCCGTGTGTCTCAGCGCTGAGGTCAGCTTCTCTCTCGCGGGCGCCCTCCTCATCGGGGGTGGCTACTGCGTAGAGAAAGCCGTGCGCTCCGACCGCGCCGCCCTGCCCCTCGCGGTCGTGCCGATCATGTTCGGGCTCCAGCAGTTCTGCGAAGGCTGGGTGTGGGTGGGGTTGCATCGCGGCGATTCGCACCTCGTCACGATCGCTGGAGCGGGGTTTCTGTTCTTCGCGATGTGCTTCTGGCCAGCGTGGATTCCTTTCAGCATGTTGCTCGTCGAGCGCCGAGGCTGGGTTCACAAGTGGCTGTGGTCGATGACCCTCGTGGGCATCGTAATCGGGCTCGTGACGATGATTCCCTTGATCGTCGACGCGAGCTGGCTACACGTCGAGGTCGAGGGCCACTCGCTGCACTACAACGTCGATAGCTCGCCAGCGTTTAGGCTGCTGCCGAACCTCGTCTGGCAGGCGGTGTACTTCGTCGCGGTCGCGTCGCCGTTGATCATCGCGACCAATCGCAAGCTCGTGCACTTCGGGATGGCGCTGATCCTATCGGCGGCCGCCACGCACGTCTTCGTGCCGACCGGCTTTGCCTCCGTGTGGTGCTGCTTCGCGGCGGCGATGTCGCTCTACATCGTGACGCTGTTCTACAGGATGCCGCGCGAGCGGCTAGAAGCCCCCAGCCTCACTCGAACCTGACGCTCGATCGAATCTGCGCACCCACGCGTGTCACTTCGTACCGCGTGGCAGCGGATGGTGCATGCCCTCGTGCTGCGCGCTCGAATCTTCGGCAGGCGTCGTGATCGCGGAGTCGTTATCGAGCTTCGCGAGCTCGCTCGTTGCCGCGGTCGAAGCAGCACCGGCCGCACGCTCGACACGTCGGAGACCCGGAGATTGAGAGGGAGACTTGTGCTTGCTCATGTGCACATTCACAGCAAGGCACATGCCGGCCGCGGTCCCGCGGATCTGCGGTAGTCGGTTCTTGCTCGATTCATCGGAAGCTCTCGACCGACGTGAAACCGCACGGTTTGCATCGAAGACGCATCGATTGCGCCTCGCAACAACGGAGCTCACGCTACGGCCGGCTACGCTGCGATGCGGATCTCGGGGTCGTTGGACAGAGCCCCGGGAGCAAGCATTCGCTAGACTCACAGGCGATCGGCCTGCCACGCTGGACCCGTGAACAGCTACGTCCTGGATTTTGCCGAAGACTGGGCGCCCACCGCGGTCGACGAGCGCGAGCTCGAAGATTACTACGCGAGGACCGCGCCGGTCGGCGCACCTGCGCTCGCGCACGTCCGCGAGCACGTGATCGCCGCGCTGACCCGTACGAAGCAGACGCTGCTCGCCGCGCCGCGCCCGCCGCTCGACCTGCAGCTGTTGTACACGCTCGATGACTTCGTCGAGCTGCACCGTGGCGGGCCCAAGGAGCTCGCCGGCACGCGCTACTGGACCGCGACCGATGCCGTCCAACATCTCGCCTCTCTGCGGCCGATCATCGCGGCAGAGATCGCGGTCCCCGAGGATCTGCGCTCGCGCGTGGACGAGCAGCTGCTCGCCGCATGCGATGCGATCGCGAGCCTCGGCGCGTCGGTGAGGCTGCGAGAAGTGCCGTACCAGATGTCGCTCGACGACCAGCTGGCGGCACTGGCGTCGGCCGGCATCGAAGTTCGCGCCGGCACGCCACGTGCGAAGCTGGCGAGCAACTTCGACGAGAACGAGATCGAGGCGCGCCCGTGGGAGTGCCTGTATGACGTCACCGAGCACAGCGATCACCTGTGCGACCTCGCACTGAAGGCGATCGAAACAACCGACGATCGCGATGCTTATGCCCGTGTGGTGAAGACCTTCTCCCAGATTTCGCGCGGAACCTTTCCCGCATCGCAGATCACGGGCGACGTCGACTTCGCCGCGAATACGGCGTTCGTCGAGTTCACGCTCGACGGTAAGCGCCATCGCATCGAGACCGTCGTACAAGGCGAGTGGCTCGAAGCGGACGTGTTCGCGCAACTCGACGCGCTGCTGCGTGATCGAGCCTACGGCTGGGGCTTCTACGGAGCGGCGGCGGGCGAAGGCTTGCTGGTGCTCGCGACCGACCGTCCGGGCTACCTTCGCTTGCGCGCCGCCGGAGCCCCCTTCACGTGGCTCGGACGCGCCATGGGCACCCGACGCTGATTCGACGCGCCACGAACCGGGTCACGCGCGGTGCTTACGAGTTATTTCGCGACGCCGAGCTCGGAGACATCTTCGAGCAGCTGGATGATCGTCCATAGCCGATGCTGCGACCGCCGCTCGACGGGAATCTTCGACGGCTCCGCGAACGCGAGCCGGACCGTAGCCGTGGCTTCGATGACCCTCGGATCGTCCGCGCCGAGGAGGGCGCGCATGCGGTCCACGACCTCGAGGCAGCGGCGGTGGAGCTCGGCCGGGCTCGCCTCGGACAACTCCTCGAGTAAGTGGCCTCTGACGACGAGGTGAGTCCGCGCCCACTCCATCACCGCTGCGATGAAGGCCGGCGGTGGTAAGTACCCGTGAGTCTCGACGTAGTGCACGACCAGCGTCGGCGCGGTCCACGCCGTGCCGTCGCGAGCGGTGACCCGGAGCTCGCCGTTACCGAGATAAACCTCGCGACCTTCGAGATCGAAGTGGACGTCGGTCGCACCACACAGGTCGCAGGTGTGAATCCCACGAAACAACCGCACCGGTCGCGCCGCACACGTGAGCAGCGCGGTGATGAATCCCTCGGGCGGACTGCCATGCGTGTACGGCATGCCCGCCGCGAGCCAGCCGATGTTGAGATCGCCCGCCAGGCCCTCGTCCGGGCCGTACGAATACGGAGTCAGATCGGCGAAGTACGTCATCGCCGCGATTGTACGCCCCGATCAGTGTGGCGCGAGCAACGCGTCGGGATGCACGTCGAGGTCGTAGCGGTCCTTGGCGATCGCCCGGATCGCCTTCGCGAAGTCGGGGTTGTCGCGCAGGATCCGGCTGAAGTCGGTCTTGTCGAGCACGTAGAGATCCGTCTGGACCCGCGCGCGCACCGTGGCATTCCGCGGCTGCGACATGAGCACGCCGACCTCACCGAAAACGTCGCCATCGTTCAGCACGCGCTTGACCACGTCGTGCTCGTCGAGGACCTCGACCTCGCCTTGCTCGATCAGGTAGAGCTCGCGCCCGATCTCGCCCTTGGTGATCAACACCTCGCCCGCGGCGACCTGCTTCGGCTTGAGCGCCATGATCACCTGCTCGAGGAACACCGGATCGCCGCCCTTGAACAGCGGCGATTGCTGCAAGACATCAGGCGTCACGACCTCGAACCAGCGCCGTCCGTCGGCGGCGATCATCTCGGCGGCCGCCTTGGGTCCCCACGTGCTGCGTGTGTAGTTCGGAAAGTCGACCGGCGACGCGGCCCACGTGTCGAGGATCGGTTGCGCGATCCGCCACGCCGCTTCGACGAGATCGCCGCGCGAGAACAGCGTCGCATCGCCGTAGGTGCACGAGTAGATCATCACCTCGTAACCGGTATAGCGCGACGCCTTGAACGCTTCGCCGTAGCCGAACTTCATGTGGACGGGCTGGAGCTGCATACGCGGGCCCGGCACCTTCGCCTGGAACTGGATCTCGATGCCCTGGTACGGCTGGATATGAAACACGAGCCGATTCGCGTTGAGGCTCGTGATCGGCGTACCGCGAAAGATCACCTCCGGTGCCTTCTTGAACTCGACGACGATCTCGGTGCCACGCTTCCACAGCGCCTTGCCCGAGCGCAAATAGATCGGCACGCCCTCCCACCGCCAGTTGTCCACGTAGAGCCGCGCCGCCGCGTACGTCTCGGTCTTGGACGTCGGCGCGACATCCTTCTCGTGGCGATACCCGGGCTTGTCACCCGAGGGCCCGTACTGGCCACGCACCGTGTGCGCCGCGACCTCTTCGGGCGTGAAGTGCCGCACCGACTGCAGCAACTTCGCCTTCTCGTTGCGGATCGCATCGGGCTCGAACGAGCCCGGGACCTCCATGCACAGATACGCGAGCATCTGGAACATGTGGTTCTGCATCATGTCGCGCAGCACGCCCGACGAGTCGTAGTAGCCGCCGCGGCCCTCGACATCGACCGCCTCGGACACGTTGAACTGGATGTTGTCGATGTAGTTCTTGTTCCACAGCGGTTCGAACATCCCATTCGCGAACCGAAACGCGAGCAGGTTCTGCACGGTCTCCTTGCCGAGGTAATGATCGACGCGATAGATCTGGCTCTCGTCCCACTGCGCGAGCACGTCTTTGTTGAGCTCGAGCGCCGAGCGCAGGTCGGTCCCGAATGGTTTCTCGACGATGATCCGCTTCCAGCCGGCGCCTTCCTTGAAGCCGCACTCGGCGAGGTGATCGCATACGGTCCCGAAGAATCGCGGCGCGATCGCGCAGTAGAACAGCACGTTGCCGCCGGCCCCGACCTCGGCATCGAGCCGTTTGACCTCGACCTTGAGCGTCTCGAACGTGGCCATCTCGGTGAAGCTGCCGGCGACATACGAGAAGCGCGCGACGAGCTTGTCCCACACCACCGGATCGAACTGGTTGCGGGTGTGGAACTTCTGGATGTCCGCGGTCATCCGCGCGCGGAACTCCTCGGACGTCCACGCATCCATCGCGGTCCCTAGCACCGCGAAGTTGTCCGACAACAGCCCGTCGCACGCGAGGTTGTAGAGCGCCGGCACGAGCAACCGCTTCGTGAGATCTCCGGACGCGCCGAAGATCAACAGGACGCAGGGCTGGCTCGGCGGGTTATCGCCGGTCTCGACCGCGGGCGAACGTAAAACCTGGGTGGGATCGGGCATGGCGGGAGGCCATCGTACCCGCGTGTGCGGCCCGCCGTCAGAACGACTGGTTGCTGAAGCTGAGCATGCGCACGTGCGAGGGCGTCGCCAGTGGCTGCGTCACGACCAAGCCATCATGCCCGTTACCATTGCGGTGGACGAGGTGCGCGCCGTTGTTGCCGTAGGTCGTGGTGTAGATCGAGATGTGATTGACGGACGCGAGATCAGTCATGAACGCCGAGACGACCTGCGCCTTCGAGAGCAGTGGCAGCGAGCCGCTGTGCACCCCGAGCGTCGGATAGTCGATCGTCACGCCGGCGTGAAACCCCTCGGTCCAGGTCGGACCGGAGGGCATCGCGATGTCGAGCGTCCCGGTGTGGACGTCGTCGACGTGGGTCTGGCTGTCGGTCGCGTCGATCGCGATGTCGTAGATCGCATTGTTCATCCGGATCTGGAGGTGAACGTGACCGGTGTCATCGTTGCAACCGCTGGTCTGGCCCGGCGCGACGATCGCGACGAGGTAGCCATCGAGTCGACCGAACGTGCCCGACGCTGGTAGCGCGGTTCCGAACTGACTCGTGCACGCCTGGCGGATGGGCGTTCCGTCTGGACCGCCCGTGGTGTTCGAGCCGCCGTCCGCGGTCGCCGCATCGAGGGTGCCGGTGCGTCCGTCGATGGTGCCGCCCGCTCGCGCGTCCGGGTCGACGGCCGTCGGGTTGTTGCCGCATCCCAACCACAGGAGCAGGATCAAAGAGCGCGCGTACATCGGTGGCAGCGTAGACGCGCGCGCGTGACGACGACGAGACGTTGTCCAATACTCGGTGACAGCGACTGTTGCTCATGAGACTCGCGGCGCGTTGCCCCAACCGAGCTCACCAGATCTTCGGGATGATCCGAGCGGGCACCCGAGCCTGGTACTCGGCCCACAGCGCGCCGTACTTCGTCGCGCACCGCCGATCATCGTCGAGCTGCCGCGGTACCAACAGGCCGACGTAGTAGAGCGGGTACAGCCATGCGCCGAGATGTGCCAGCGCGATCGCGAGGCCGGAGGCCATCAGGATCTCGCCGAAGTAGTTAATGTGGCGCGATAGTCCCCACAGTCCGCCAACCAGGACGCGACGCGTCCCATCACCGATCGCGGTCTGCGCGAACGGTCCGAAATGGGTCGCCTCGGGACGCGTCTTGAACCTGAACTTCTGGAGGTTCGCACCGCGCGCCAGCGACCATCCCGCGAAGAACACCACGACGGCAGCGACGAGCCGCAGCATGCTCGGATCGGGATCCGCGACGCCCGCCGTGAACCACGCGCCGACGCAGTAGAAGAACGGATAGAACGCCAGACAGCCCCACCCGAGCTTGAAGCCGACACGCTCGGCGACGAAGTCGTAGGTATAGAGATGCACGCGTTCGAACCACAGGTACTCGACGAGGAAGAAGCTGAACAACCCGGTGTAGACCACGATGCCTTGCGAGCCGGCCCACGTGAAGAGCAGCACGTGATGCGCCGCGAACGAGAGCAACAGCAGCTCGAGCGTGACCGCGCCGACGAGGTAGAGGAACATCTTCGCGTCGACTCGGCCTCGCTGCGGGTTCTCGTAGCGCCCCAAAAATAGCTCCGCTGCGAGCGATTTGCCGGTCGGCGGCGCCGGCAAAACGATCGCGAACGTGAACACGAGCCCGACTCCGATCGCGGTCGCGAGCATCTCGAAACGGAACACGTAGAACACGTCCCACGCGACCATCCCGGTCGCCGCGAGCGCGACGTAGCCACCGACGACGACCGCGAACACCGGGAGGCCATTCAGGTGATAGCGGAGCGGCCGACCCTGCGCATCGCAGACATAGCCCTCGACCCAGCGTCCCGGCAGCACCGCGTACAGGACGAAGGTCGCGCCATAGATCGCGAGCAGCCACAGCACACCCATGCCGAGATAGTGCCATCGTGCGCCATGGCTACCTACGGGACCTGGGCAGTGATCGCCGGCGCATCGGAAGGGATCGGAGCTGCATTCGCCCGCGAGCTCGCGGCGTCGGGATACTCGCTGGTCTTGATCGCGCGTCGCGCAGCCCCGCTCGAGACCCTGGCGATCGAGCTCCGCGCGCTCGGCCGCGAGATCGAGGTTCACGCCTTCGATCTCGCATCGGACGCGCTCGAGTCAGAGCTCCGCACGATCGCTGCGACGCATCCGATCGGGCTCGTCGTCTGGAACGCGGCACTCTCCGTGATGGCGCCATTTCTCACGACGCCACTCGACCAGCATCGCCGGATGCTCGACCTCAACACCCGCGGTCCGGTGACGGCGGCGCACGTGTTTGGAGAGAGCATGGCCACGCGCGGCCGCGGCGCGATCATCCTGTTGTCGTCGCTGACCGCCTTCTGGGGTTCGGCCTATCTCGCGACCTATGGTGCGACGAAGGCCTTCAACCTGTCCCTCGCCGAGGCGCTCTCCATCGAGCTCGGCCCGCGCGGGATCGATGTCGTCGCATGTTGTGCGGGGGCGACCCTCACGCCCGGGTTCTCCTCGTTGCTCGCCGGCCGCAAGGGACCCCGCGCGATGGCGCCCGAAGCGGTCGCGACGCAGACACTCGCGAAGCTCCATCGCCGCGGCGCGATCGTGCCGGGTGGCTTCAATGCCTTTGCCCAGTTCTTGATGTCGCGGCTATTTCCGCGCCGCCTCGCGATCAAGATCATGGCGGGCGAGACGCGCAAGCTCCTGCCGCGGTGATCTATCGAGCGTGTGCGGCCGTTACTTGCACGCCATCGCGCCGGGGAGCTGACAGGTGTTCGCGACACAGCGCGCCGGGAATTCGCATGCCGGGCCGTTGACCGCGTCGCACGCCGCGCCATCGACAGCGGCCGCGACGCACACGCTGGAGGACGCGGTTCCCTCGCACGTCGCGCCCCCGCCGCATGCGGTGACGGTCGTGCCGATCAGGCCGCACGGTTGACCCGCTTGGGCGAGTGGTTGCGTGACGCAGGTGTTCGTCGCGGTATCGCACGTGAGACCGTCGGCGGCGTTACACGCGGCACCGGTCATCCGCCGTGGATCGCAGGTGACGCCGGCAGTCGCTCCCTCGGCCATGCACGTGCCGTTCGTCGTCGTCGTCGAGCCGACACACGAGAGCCCCACTCCACAGGGCATCGACTTCGAGCACGAGCCCGCGAGAGCGACCGGTGCAACGCAGACCATGGCCGAGCTGCACACGAGGGTCTGGCCGCAGCTCTGAGCGGCGCACGAATCGCCGGCGACCGGGCTCGTCGCGCACACGCCACACGACGAGCTCGTCGCGATCGAGCAGAACGCCGAAGCGCACTGAGCAGCAAATGCGCACGCGGCACCATTCGCGGCGGGCCCGGCCTGCGTCAAGCACGCTGTCGGCGGGGCAACGCCCGAGAGCGCGGCATCACAGGTCTGCGTCGCGAGGGCGCTCGAGCACGCATCGACCGTCGAGGGCGTGGAGGCCGTCGCCGGCGCCCCCAGCGCATCCGTGCAGGCGAGCTTCTCGCGCGCTTCGCAGGTCGCGAGATCCGGCCATCGCTTCGCGAGATCGGCCGACGAGCACGTCATCAACTGCACACATCGCGCGGTCGCGATGTCGCTACAGGCCTTGTCGGCCGTGAGGTCGGTGCCGCACGCGCCGACGATGAACAACACCATGACAGGGACCAAGCGAAGCATTGCCCGTTCGACTCTCAGCCGGCTCCTGCGTTAAACCCAGGTTGGGGGTGTTTTGCCCGCTTGTTCTCATTCGCCCACCGGCGCGCGTTTTGATTTGATCGAATGTGGTGACGCATGCGATGTCGCCTGAAGCCATGCCATCTCTGCGGACATCCTGGTTGTCGTTAGCCGTCGCGCTCGTCACGTGTGAGTGGGGCTGCGAGTGGGGCGGGAGCAGCGATGCGACTGGCAACCTCAGTGTGCCGGATGCGCACGCGATGGTGGATGCGCGGAGACAAACCGATGCCTCACCGCCAGATGCCTCACCGCCGGATGCCAAGACGCCATCGCCCGACGCGGCGGTCAGCCACACGCACCTGCTGCTCACCGAGGTGGCGCTGGCCCCGACGGGCGCGGAATTCATCGAGCTCACCAACGTCGCCACCGCTCCGCTCGATCTGACGCACTACTACCTGAGTGACAACGGCAACTACTTCAAGCTCCCTGCAGGACTGCCAGCGATCAGCCAGGGCGATTTCATCGTGCAGTTCCCTGCTGGTGCGACGATCGCTCCTGGGGGCGTCATCACGATCGCGACCGGCACGGTTGCGGCATTCACGACCGCGTACGGGGTGCCGCCGACCTACTCGATCGCCGACGCCACGCTCATCGCGACGACGACGAGCGGCACGCCTTCGCTCACCGACGCCGGCGAGATCGTCGTCTTGTTCACGTGGGACGGTACGAGCTCGCTCGTACAGGATGTCGACATGCTGCTCGCTGGCATGCCGACGGCGCTCAACGGTCTGGTCTCGAAGAGTGGCTATGCCCAGGGTCCGAGTACGTATGCCACGGACCTCGATACGCTCGCGAATCAAGCGGCAACGCCGGCCAGCGGAGTTTCGACAAAGCGCATCGCGAATGAGAGCGGTCACGAGAGACAGGACGGCACTGGCAACGGAATTTTCGGCGACGACGAGACCAGCGAGGCCATCTCGGTAACGTGGGATACTGCGTTTACTGCGCCCACGCCGGGGCATCTTCCACCGTTGTGAGATCACGATGAGTGGCGGGTTGCGAGCTCGTGATTTGTTGGTGTCAGGACCGTGCTCGCGACATGGCGGTGACGAGAATTGATCGCTGTCTCGATCGGCGCGTAGATTGCGCGCGAAATGCGAATCGGCACTTTCTTGCTCGCGATGGTGTTGTGCTCTTGGTTCGGCTCTAGCGCGCGCGCGCAGGTCACGACCGCGACCGTGCGCGGCACCGTCAAGTCGGCCGACGACGGTGCGGCCATGGCCGAAGTTCAGATCACGTTGGTTCATCTACCGACCGGAAACGTCAAGACCGTGACGACCAACAGCGACGGCGCGTTCGCCTTCAGTGGCCTGCGCGTCGGTGGCCCGTATCGCGTGACGGCCCAGCTCGAAGGCTTCAAGAATGCCGAACAAGACGGCATCACGCTATCGGCTGGCAAGACGCGTGATCTGTCGCTCGCGCTCCATCTTCAAGAAGAGGTGATCGAGGTCGCCGGTTCGTCGATCCCTCGCGCGACCTCCGAGCGCACGGTCGTGACCTCGGCCGAGATCGAGGCGTTGCCCTCGGTGAGTCGCGACCCACGCGATCTGGTCCGCCGCGCACCGGATGTCACCGTCGAAGGCAGCAGCCACACGATGTCAGTGCAGGGCGCGAACCCTCGGTTCAACAGCATCACCGTCGATGGCATCCGGCAGGATGATGACTTCGGCCTCAACTCCAACGGCTATCCCACGCTTCGCAGTCCGATCGCGCTCTCGGCGATCGAAGAGATGACGCTCGAGACCGCGCCCTTCGATGTGCGCTACGGCAAGTTCATGGGCGGCAACGTCAACATCGTGACGAAGTCGGGCACGAACGAGTTCAAGGGCGAGCTGCTCGGCACCTACTCCAGTGACGCGCTTGCCGGCAATCACGTCGGTGGGCTACGCCTCACCAACACGAAGTTTCACGAGTATCGCTACGGCGGCGCACTCGGCGGACCGATCGTGAAGGACAAGCTGCACTTCTTCGTCGATGTCGAGGGCTTGTCCTCGTCGACCCCGGTGTCGGTGGGACCCGCAGGATCGAGCGCCGCGAATCTCGTCCCGAAGGTAACCGCTGACGAGGTCGCGATGGCGCAGCAGATCGCGAAGAGCGTCTACAACTTCGATGCGGGCGTACCGGCGCGTAACATCGACGAATCCGACGTCAACCTCTTCTCGAAGCTCGACTGGGCCGCTAGCGAGCACCATCGCGCGACCGTCACGTATGCCCGCACCGGCGGCAGCGCGATCTCGGCCACCGCCTTCAGCGCGACGAGCCTGCCGCTGAGCTCGAACTGGTTCAGCGCCCTCGATACACTTAATACGTTCTCGGGCCGGTTGTTCTCGGACTGGTCGGACAAGCTTTCGACCGAGCTCGAGGTCAGCGGCAAGATCGTGACGAACAAGGTCGCGCCGCTCAACGGCAACGGCTTCATGCAAGCGACGATCAAGACGCCCGAAGGTGGTCAGATCGTCCTCGGGCCCGATCAGTTCCGGCACTCGAATGCACTCGACAACGACACGTTCCACACGAAGGCCCTCGCGAACTACCTCGCCGGCAATAACCTCTTCACCGGCGGTGTCGAGTACGAGGTCCTGCACATCGACAACTTGTTCATCGCCGCCACCAATGGCGCGGTGACCTACCCTTCACTCGCGGCTTTCGCGGCGCAGACGCCGCTTTCGATCTCGTACTCTAACGCGACCACGTTGAATCCGGCCGACGGCGCCGCGAACTGGAACGCGGGTACGATCACCGGCTATCTCCAGGATCAGGTCAAGGTGACCAGCGAGCTGACCATCACGGGCGGCTTGCGCGTGGAGACCCTCACGGCCGATACGAAGATCACCCCGAACGAAAACTTCTTCGCGCGCAACGGCTTCGCGAACACGGCGACCCTCAACGGCCGCAGCATCTTGATGCCGCGGCTCGGCGCGAGCTACGCGCCGATCGAGCGCTTGAACCTGCGCGCCGGCACGGGGCTCTACAGCGGTGGCTCGCCGAACGTCTGGGTCTCGAACAACTACAGCAACGACGGCGTCCGGATCGCATCCGTGTTTTCGCAGGATCCGGCCCTGGTCAACGGCTTCGACGGCCGCAACATCCCGGATGGCATCAAGAGCCTGCTCAAGGCCGGCAACGGGAACGTCGATGCGCTCGATCCGAACTTCAAGTTGCCCTCGGCCTGGAAGGTCGGCGCCGGCGGCGAATACTCGTTCGACCTACCGGCGCTCGGAGACAACGGCAAGAACTTCGAGATCAAGTTGAACTACACCTACACCAAGGTCCACGAGGGCGTGACCTGGGTCGATCTTCGCCGCGACCTGGCGAGCCTTCCGAACAACACACCGATCGGTACGCTGCCCGATGGTCGACCGCTCTACGACACCTCGATGACGGGATTCAACGCCAGCCGAGGCTACGACATGGAGCTGAAGAACAACCACCAAGGCTCCGGCCACAGCGCGAGCGTGGTCGTCGACAAGGGCTTTCCCTTCGGCCTGTACGTCGCGGGCACGTACGGCTACGAGCACGTCACAGAGATCAACCCGGCGAACAGCTCGCGCTCCGTGAGTAACTACTCGCTACTCGCGGTCACCGATCCGAACAACCCGGAGCTCGCGACGTCGAACTATCAGCGCGCCCATCGCTTCACCGGCGCGATCGAGTTCTCGCACGCGATCATTGGCGATTTCACCGAGGCCTCGGCCTGGAAGACGCTCAAGACCAGCTTCGGACTGTTCGCGGAATCGCGCTCGGGCCAGCCCTACTCGTGGACCTTCTCCGATGCGACGTTCGGCACGACTCTCGCGAAGATGTTCGGCGAAGAGCGCACCTTCGCGGCCAACAATCATCAACTGTTCTACGTACCCAAGGGTGACGGCAGCGATGTCACTCTCAACGGCATCTCGCAAGCCGACTTCGACTCGTTCATAAAATCGACGGGGCTCGACAAGTATCGCGGCAAGATCGCTCCTCGCAACGCGTTCTCGAGCCCTTGGTTCAACAAGATCGACGTGCGATTCGCGCAGGACCTACCAAACCCGTTGGGTCACCGTGCGCGGTTCAGCGTCGATATCGAGAACTTCGGCAACCTACTCGACCACAAGTGGGGACGCGCATCGGTGATCCCCTTCCCCTACATGACCCCTGCGGTCGATGTCTCGTACGATACCGCAACGCAGAAGTACATTTACAGCAACCTGCGCAAGCCGAGCGCGAGCGTCGTCGATGTCTTCGCCTCTGTCTGGCGGGTCAGCCTCGGCCTGATGTACGACTTCTGACCGACCGGCTAGTCCGGGCGATACAGGAGGAAGCTGACGACGACCTGGTGATCCGCGCGGAGTTGTACGGGGGAGAACACCTTGCCTCCCGTCCAGGCCACGTACAGCTCGGACGCCACGAGCTTCGCGAGCTGGCGCTGATATTCGTCCGCACTCGAGAACCTGTAGAGCGCGCCACAACCCGCGACGAAGCAGCCGCGTTCGGTCATCTCGAGTGCGGTGGCGCCGAATGCATCGAGAAGCGCCGTCCCCTGTGCGTTCCAGGCCTCGCTTCCCTCGCCGGATTCTTCGAGCTCGACGAGCCCGACCGGCCGCTCCACGCCGGCATCGAACGGGTGCGCATCGCGCACGGTCGCGGCGAGCGGGCCTGCGATCGAGGGCTCGTTCACCCGCGCGTCGCGCGGTGCGGGTGGAACCGTTGGCACGACCACCGCGGAGGACCGCCCGGACGCCACGGCCAGCATGATCGCGAAGCCGGCGACCACGACACCGCCGAGAGCCAACCACCGGGCGCTGCGTCGATCTTCGCGCATCACGGACAGGGATGGTTCGCGGCGCGAGGGGTCCCGAGATCGCCATCACCGTACGGCGTCGTCGCTGCGCAAAAGGTCGTGCCTCCGAGTTGGCGCGCCACACCGTTGCTCGTCGTGCTCCACATCGCTCGTGCGAGCACGGTCGGACCATCGAGCACCTCCGTATTGCCGCTCGCGTTCACCATCGTGAAGCCAAAGGTCGCATCGACGGTTGGTAGACCGCCGTTGTTGGTCGCCGACCGCGCGAACAACGCGTACCCGCCTGCCGCGAGCGACTTGCAATGCGAGTCGTGGATGATATCTGCCGGGCGCAGATCGTCATCGCGATCGAGTCCGAGCTCGTTGAGATCGAAAGCGGTCGCGCCCGTGTTCGCGATCTCGAACCACTCGCGCAGGGTCTCATCTCCGCTCGGGTTCGGCATCACCTCGGTGATCGTGATCGCTCCGGCGGGCGGCTTGACGATCGCCCGACTGCCCGCGCCGTCGTTACACGTGCCCGCGGGTGGGTGATCGCTGCAGGCCGCGTTCGCCGCGCCGGGCGTGCCGAAGTCACCGCTCCCGTACATCGTAACGCCGTCGCAGAAATTTGCGGGCTGATCGTTCGAGAGTGGATCGGTGACCCCCGGATCGAGTTGCAGCGTATGTCCGCTCGTCGATTGCGACCACGTGATGGCATCGATGACCGTCGAACCGATCATGATCGAGGCATCACCACTCCCCCCCGCGTCGCCCGAGACCAGCGTCCCGCTGAACGTCCCGAGCACGTAGCCCGAGGGTAAGCCACCATCGCGGGTCGCGTCCTGGGTCTGCGAGAAGACCACGTAGCTACCGGCGGCGACGTGGATACATTCTGGCGAGGTGATCGCGTCACGCGCCACCGTGTCGCCGATGCGATCGAGCCCGAGGCCATTGAGATCGACGCTGTTGAGCGCCTTCACCTCGAACCACTCGCCGAGCGCGCTCGAGGCCTTCGTGGGATTTGCCATCACCTCGGTGATCACGAGATCTCCCGGCTGCGGCACCGTCGCATCGCGTTCGGCAATCCCATTGCTGCACCGACCGATCGCGATCGGCACGCAATCGTTGTTCTGTCCGGGTGTGCCGAAACCGCCGGCGGCGAACTCCGAATTGTCGCCTTCGCACCAGTTCGCGGTGTCATCGTTGAACAGCGCGTCTGGAATTCCGGCCGACGAGAGCTCGCGTGAATGGCCTGGCTTGATGGCGTCATAGGTCGCGGTGTCGATCTCGGTCGACCCGCACGCGAGCGTCAGCGTACCGGATGTGCCGAACGGGCCAAGCTCGGCTCCGTAGGTGTAGTCGATGTACGGCGGGGATTCGCTACCGACCGCGAGGTACTGACCTGGCGCTATCGACCACACGCGCATCGCATGGCTGTGCGAGTCGTGTACGAGCGTGAGTCCGGCCAGATCGAGCGGATGGCTGGTCGTGTTGTAGAGCTCGAACCACGAAGCATCGGCACGCTCGCGATCCTCGGCGAAGACCTCGGTGATGACCAGGTCGCCAGCCTCGATGGGGTTGGCGCACGTCCCGCGGTCCGCGTTCGCACAGCTCGCTACGAGCACCACGAGCCAGCGCGCTACTGGCATTGCGCGAAATCGACGTGCGCGAACGTCGCCTCGACGAAGCAGCACCCGTGGTGCCCGAGAAATTGCAGCATCGCTCCGGGGTCGCAGGTGAACGTCGTGCCATCGACCGGGCTCGTCGCCGTACAACCGACATCCTCGCCGAGGACGCTCATGTCGACGCATGGCGTCTGACATGTCGTGTTCGGCTGGACGAGGTCACCCCAGCTCGGGTCGCACGGTTGGAACGTGGTGAAGTTGTTCGCGTCCGCGAAGGGCGCGTCGAACACATGCGGCGAGCTCTTCGTCGGGCCACACGCGGTTAGCGCGACGAACAGCCAGCACTTCGTCATTCGTCGATGAACCCATCCCAGGCGCCACACCGAGTGCCGCCCGCTTTGGGCGTATCACATCGCGAGACGTGGGCCGCCACGTGCGGTCCGGGACGCACGAGCGCGATCGGAATCGCCATCTCGACGACCCATTCTTCGTCAGAGTTCGAGGAGTCGTCGAGCGTTCCATCGAGATCTGCGGCGGTGCGAATACTCGCGAACGAGGGCGTGAGATGGCCCCGGGGATCGACTCGAAACGCGAGCTCACCCAGCTTCACATCGAACGACTCGCTCGAGTGAATGTCTTCATCGGCGGCATAGACCGAGACGTAGAGATGTTCGGCATCGCGCAGAAAGCGGATCTCGGAGAACGGCCGTGCCTCCGCGCCATCGGCGTCGTTGAAGACGTGGCGCTCGGCACGCTTGTCCCAATCCGGTTCTTCCCATTCTCCATCGAGCTCGATCTCGCCCGTCGTAGTGGGCACACCGTGCCCGGCATGACGCGAGCAGGAGGCGAGAGCGAAGAGGAGAAAGTACTTCATGGTGCAGTCCACGCGATGTTCAGGGCGAAGGTTGCAGCGGCATACGCACGAACCATGACGTAGGCCTGATTCGAGGTCGTCGACGAGACCGAGCACTGCTCGTCGGGCCCATTCAGATAGGGCCGACAGTTGTAGGAAGTGGTCGTCGGAGGCGCGCCCCAGCGCACGTAGAGGTCCGGATCGCCAGTGCCCGTCATCGTCACCGCGAACACGTTCCCGGACGCGACCGCGAACGGACCGAAGGGTTGCGAGGATCCGGCTGCGAGTACGCCACTCTCTGTTTGCGATCGCGGCGTGCCGGTGACCATCGGTGGCGAAGTGGCGATCGGTGGTCCGTACAGCGCCGCGATGCCGACGGCATCGGTGGCCGTCCAGCTCATGTCATGCGAGGTCCCGTTGCATTGTGGATAGTGCATGATCGATGCTGAATCGTATGGCGTAAGCGCTCGCCAATCGTTGTTCTCGAAACATGTCCCGGCCTCGGGGCGCGTGTTCTCGTGCCGGAGCCCGAGGATGTGGCCGAGCTCGTGGCCGACGATGTGCGCGAGCGGGTACGGTACCGCCGGGTCGAAGCTGCTCGTGTCGACATAGAGCTCGCGCGCGGCGCGTGGTGAGCTCGGAAGAAACGACCGCGCGAGGTACGCCTGTCCGGATGTCTGCCGGACGTCGAACACGACCGTATTGGTCGCGGCCGTGCAACCGGCGCCATCCTCACCGGTGAGGTACTCGAAGTGGACGTTCGCCATCGTCTCCCACCCTCCGACGGTCGCTGCAGCGAGCGCGGCGACGACGGCTGGCTTGTTCGAGCCGAAATCGTTGTTCACGCAATACGAGATGTGGAGCTTCGCCTGCTCGTCCCAGCGATCGTCGTTGCCGCCCACGGTGTTCACGGCGAGCGCGCCCTCCTGAAACGATTGCCAGAGCTCGTAGAGTTGCTTCTCGTTCTCGATCGGCCGATCGCCGTCCACGATGTACGCGCCTCCGGCGAACGTCTCGTGAAACGTGTGCGCCTCGAATTCTGCGAACGTCGGGCCAGCCGTAGAGCCCAGACCAGGCTCGGTTGCACAGGCACCGACGAGCATCGCGACGCTGATTGAGAACACCTGCATGGTTCAGGGAGCCGGAGTGCCGTCGGGATGGACCGCGAACTGATCCATCACGGCGTGCGTAGTCGAGTCACGCATCGTGAAGTGAATCGTGCCGTCCCCGTGACGCTCGACCATGCCGTATCCGTACTTCGTGTTCGTGACGAGTGGGGCGCCGCCGTTGCCACAGATGATCTCCTTGGTCGCGGGGATGTGCGAGTACGTATGCTCGTGGCCGACGACCAGCAGCGTGTAGGGATGATTCTGAATGATCGCCATCGATGGCGAGACCCCCGGTGCGGTCGTCGCGGTGGCGCTCTCGTGGCGCACGACGAACGTGTACGTCGTCGCCTTCGCGAGCGTGGTCTCGAGCCACGTCGCCTGTGCGGGGGTCCAGGAGTTGCCGGCGACGACGACGATCTTCGCCGTCCAGGTCGCGTTGTGGAAGTTGACGACGTAGTAAGGCGCGTTGAACCCGAGCGGCTGGATCATCCGGTTCATGAACACGGTGAAGTTCTTGGGATTCGCGTTCTTCGTGCCCGGACCGCAGTTCGAGTTCGTCGCGCCCGTGCACTCGTGATTGCCGAGCGCGTAGTAGACCGGGCTCGTGAACTGCGCGCGCGCGTTCAGGTACAGATCCATCTGAGGCGTCGCTTGCGAGCCAGTCGTCCGCGCGAACATGTAGTCACCGGTCGTGACGGCGAAATCGGGATGCGGCGATTCCGCTTCCATGTCCTGCCAGATCTTGGTGATGACCGCGGTCGGGTAGTGACTCGTGCCATCGATCCCGGCGGGCCGTGTGTCACCGACCACGCCGAACCGGAACAAGTCCGTGGTCGTCGTGAGCTCGACCTCCCCCGCCGAACCACCACCGGCGGTCGGATCGCCGCCGTCCGCGGGGTCGGTCGCTGATGTGTCGTCGCCGCTGGAGAGACAACCGACGAGGAACAGATTCGAGAGCAGAAGTGCGCGCCAGTTCATGCGGCGCACCGTAGGGCGAGCGCGAATTTCCGCGCGACTAATACAACCTATCCGGATTTCGATGAAATCGTTATCATTTACTAATCCAACGCTCGCCGGGGCATTTCAGTGCTGTGGTGCGATCAACCAAGTCGAGCACTTGCTGCATTCCCCGTATCGGCTCATGTCGCATGATGTACCCCCGTGAACGAGGCAAAACTGGCGATGTCAGCGCTCTTCAAAAAAAGACTCTCTCATCAGTAAGCGGGGCATTCGTCGTCGGTAAGAACCGATGTGATTCACTAACGATGATCTCATCTTCGAATGCGCATCGTACCGGCGCTTGCGGCCACTGTTCCTGGAATCGATCTCTCGCCTGTTGGTCGTTGTTCACGCACTCGCGGCGATGGTGCTCGTCGGCAGTTGCACCCACAACGGTATCGTCGCGATCGGCTATCTCCGCGGCAACTATCGTGTCCGGCTCGGACGAGTCTATGCCGCGACGATCCTCGTGAGCTGGGGCATCACGTTCGTGCTCGGACTGCTCGCGTACCCGACGTTTCGTTACTCCGCTCGGGTGCTCTACCTCGACCGCTACGAGCCGTGGGCTTCGAACCTGTTCGACATCAAGGAGAACTTCGCCGCTCTCGGTCTTCCCCTCGTGCTCGCGCTGTTCGTCCTTTCGCGCACCCTGGATCCGAAGCTGGACCGCACCCTGGCTCGTGTGTACGTGGCGATGTCATCACTCGCGTGCGCCATCATCTGGTTCGACGTGGTCGCCGGCCTGCTCATCACCATGGCGAGAGGGGTGTAGCAATGAAGACGAAGCGCGCACTCGTCGCGATCGGTCTGGCGACGATCGCCTTTGCCGTGCTCTTCGTTCTTCCTATCTGGGTCCCGATCCCCGTTCTCTTCTACAAGCCGGCCGAGCACGCATGGGTCGTTGACGTGAAGGTCTCAGGCATCGGCATGGATTTCTACGGCCGCTGTCTCGTGGCGGTCGCGGTCGCCGGCGTCGTGGGAGGTGCGGCGTATCTGGTCTCGCTGCGTTTGCGCCCACCTACGAGCCGAGCCATCGCCATCACGGCCGGTGTCGCGATCGCTGTCACTGTGGCGGTCATGATCGGTTGCAGTTGGACCCTCGGACGTCGAACGCTGACGCCGCCAGTCATCCCGAGCGGGACGCTGGGCTCCGCGGAGCGTCGGTGAACGCAAGGATCAGGTCGAAGCAGGCTCGACGAGGCCGCGCAGCTCGTACGTCATCACCGGCTCGCCACGACCCTTGACCGTGATCTCGCGGATGGGGACGGTGATGCACGCGTGCTTCACCAGCTCGTTAGTCTCGGCGCTGATCAGCACGTCCACGCCGAGCTCCTTGGTGCTGCTCTCGAGCCGCGACGCGAGGTTCACGGCGTCGCCGATCACCGTGTATTCCATGCGCGCCTCGCTCCCGATGTTGCCGGCGACGACGACCCCGGTGTGGATCCCGATCCCGGTCCGCAGCGGGGTCACGCCACGCGCGACCAGCCGCGTGTTGAGCTCGGCGAGCGCCACGCGCATGCGCACCGCGGCACGCGCGGCACGCACGGCATCGTCAGGCTTGGAGACCGGCGCGCCGAAGACCGCCATGATCGCATCGCCGATATACTTGTCGACCACCCCGTCCTCCTCCATCACGATCGTCACCATCTCGGTGAAGTATTCGTTCAACAGCCCGACGAGCGCCTGCGCATCGTTCATCTGTTCCGAGATCGAGGTGAAGCTCCGGATGTCCGAAAACAGGATCGTGACCGTGAGGGTCTCGCCACCCAGCTGCACCTTGCCGCTCATCAGGTGCTCCATCACGGTCTGCGTCATGTACTTGCCGAAGGTGGTGCGGAGCTTGTCACGCTCCTTGAGACCATCGACCATCATGTTGAACGCCGCGGCGAGATCTTCGAGCTCGTCGCCGGTCCGCAGGACGTCGACCTTGACGTAGTCCTGGTGCTCGAGCCGCTTCACCGCGCGATTGACGCTCGAGATCGCGCGTGACATCACACCGGCCAATCGGGCGCCGAGCGTGATCGAGAGCACCGTGACTGCGCCGAGCACGAGCAAGGCAAGCAGCCGGTTGTGGCGCACGATGTCTCGGACGTCGGTGAAGTCGAGCGCGATGATCGCGCCGTACGCTCCTTGCCGGCCTTGCATCGAAGGCGGCGTGATCCGGGCGAGCGCCCAATCGCGCCCGCCGATGCCGACCAACGTCGGCGCCTGGATCGCACTCGCGGCGCCGGCAGGAAATTTCGTGGTCGTACCGAGCAGGCGGGCGTTCCCGCTCGCTGGCGTTCCGAGCTCGGGTGCGAAGAACGCGAGCTCGACCCCGATCTTCTGTTGCACTTCGTTCAGGTAGTCTGCATCGAGCGGCAGGCAGGCCATCACGATGCCGATCTGGTCCACGCGCCGCGCCGCGACGAACGCCGGAAACGCGCCGGCCTCGCTCTCGCAACCCTTCGCGGTGACGCCATGAAACGGACGGTCTGGGTTGAGCCCGGCGAGCTCCGGAATCTGCGCCGTCGACGCCCACGGATGGTCGACCTCGGTCGCGGCAAACTGCTGCCCTACCGCATCGAAGAACACGAAATCGATGTGGGGATAGGCCGAGTGAAAGATCGTGCCGAGCTTCGTGACGGTGGCTGCATCGCGGTGCACGAGAGCCTCGCGAACCTCGGCTTGTGACGCGAGTTGCTCCACGATCGTCGCGAGGTTGCGCAGGTCATCCGACAGCTCGAGACCGAAACCATGCACGGCATCGGGAACGCGATCGTTGACCTGAGCGATCACCTGCCGCTCCATGATCCACGACAGCACCGGTAACGCCGCGAGCATGACGATCGCGGACAACGCGACGATCGCTGTGAGCTTCCTGCGAACCGTCGTGAGGCGAAATCGCATGGGCGCCATCACGCTAACTCGGAAAGCTCTCCGCCTGCGAGTCGCGGACGCCAATGCCTGGCGCTTACGAGCTCGGAGGTGTCCACGCGACGAAGTTCGGAAGATCGTCGCCAAGTCCGGGACAGCTGAAGCTACCGGTGACGTCCACCGTCGTGCCGGAGGCGCTCGGGAGCGTGCACGAATAGGTGCCGGTGAGTGCCGTCCCCTCGGTGACGTGAACCGTGCAGCCGTCGCCAGCCGCGTACCTACGACCGGCAACTACCGCGTCGCTGCTCGGGGAGAACGCTCCCTCTGCACGGTAATCGCCAGCACCGTGGTACGGCGGCGCGATGTAGACGTCGAGCCGGCTGCGGCTTCGGGTCGGATCTGCTCCGTCCACCGTGAACGAGGAGTGAACGAGCTCGGTCAACTCGATCTCGAGGCCTTGCTTACCGTCGCGAAAGTTCCAGTTTTCACAGCCGTAGATCAGGACATTGTCGAGCCTCCAGGTAGGCACGTACGGGGTGAGTCGCGTGTCGAGCGTTACCTGTTCCGCACCCGAGACCGTCGCGCTCACGAACGTGTGCTCCGCGCCGTCGGCGCTATCGGTCTTGCCCTCCCCGGGCGTCGGTTGCGGAATCTGGCCGTGACCGTCTTGCGCGATGCCCGGTTCGGTCGCACACGCGAGCAGCCCCAAGCCGAGGGCGCTGATCAAAGTGACACATGAATTCGTCATGCGCGCCGAGAGAGCAAGCGCGATGCCGTCGATGGCGACGCGCTTGGAGGCGCCCGTGCCGCGGGTTGCGTCGCGGGCGCGACCCGACCGCCGAGGGTTGGCGCCTTCGGTGAGGGCTGGCGCCATCGCTCGACGTGCGCGTGTCGAGGTCAACGATGTGCGAGCGCGACCGCACGAATTCTGACGGCAGCTGGCGGCGCCTCGCCCGCGACTCGTGCGGTCTGCAGCGCGTTACCGAGCCACGCGAGATCGTCGAGCATGACCGTGAAGCTCGTGGTGAGGATCGGGTTCACCGGCGGTTAGGAATCAGTCCTCGTTCCATTGGCTGTGGGTGCGCGCGTTGCCGACGCCAACGGTGACACCAAAGAACAGCGCGCCCGCGACGTGCGTGGCATCGAACGAGATCACGAGGTCGCTCGGGGCCCAGCGGCCCTCCTCGAAGAAGGTGCCCTTGCGACGATAGTCGAGCCCGACGTTCCAGCCCGTATCGCGCGTGTTGCCGAGCGCGAATCGCGGGCCGCCGTGGATGCCCGCGACCTGGTGCTCGCCCGTGTGGCGATACGCGAACTGGACGGGGAGCGACCACGCGCGCGGGATGCTCGGCCCGTACGCATCGAGCTCGACGCCACCCTCGAGCAGCCACATGTGCGGTTCGAACCGGACCTCGGAGCCGAGCTTCGCGGTGACGTCGTAGGCGGTATGATCGTCGCTCGTCGTGCCGACCGCACCGTCGAGCTCGAGCGATGGCCGGCCGTAGAACGCGTTCTGGTTGCGCGCGACGTACCGCAAGGAGCCATCGATCAGACCGATCGCCGCGGGTGCGCGCGCCGGTGGATCGGGTTGCGTCGCGCGATCGAGCGCGAGCCGGCTCTCGACCGCGACTTCGTAACGCACGTCGGCGGGTGAAGGTGGCGGATACGAAGGCTGGATCCAGGCGAGCTCTTCATGCGTGAGCCCCGATGCGCGCGTCCACGCGACGAACCGCGGATCGTCGGCGAGCTCGTCGATGTAATCGTTGTGGTGATCGCGATCGAGGTCAGCCAGGAGCGCGGGGCCCGCGGTGGTCTCGACGAGATGAGCAACCGCACAGCGGACGCCGGTACGCGCGTCGAGGAACGTCGGCAACAGCCCGTGATCGGTCTCGCTGTCGGGGAACCGGCCGGCCGCGACGTAGGCCTCGAGGGCGTCGAGCAACTCGCCACGTCTCGCGCGCTCGGCCTGCGACAGGTGCGAGGCGTCGCGTTCGCGCAACCGGCGCGCGACATAACCGACGTGAGTCGCGACCCGCGTGCGGGCATCGTCGTGCATGGTTGGCACCCGGCCGAACACGGCGACAAAGCTCTCGTCGCCGAGGCGTGGGTTGATGGTCTGAATCGGGCGCTTCATGTCCCCGTAGACGTACGACCTCGTCCGATCGGGTGAAATATCGTACAGCGTGGTCCGAGATTTCTCCCACCGCCGGTGTTGTCGGTCCGCGAGGCGCGCGCGTACCCTCGCGTTTACGTTGAATCGCAGATTCGTTCGCACCGTCTAGGCACTTCGCACGCCCATGCTGAGAACCCTGCTCCTCGCGTTCGCTGGTTGTGCGCAGGTCGCGCCACCGCGACCACCGCCATCGCCCCCTGTACCAGCTGCACGACCTGTCGGCGATCCGCTGGAGCTACGGCTCGACACTTCGCATCACGCGATCGAGGTCGGTACGGCCGATGCCGAGCTCGTCCGCCCGCACGTCGAGAAGATTCGCGGAATCTCCGGCGCCAAGCTCTGGGCGACCGCGAGCGACGCTGGCGTGACGGAGTTGCGTGCGGCCAACCTCGTCGTGAAGTATCGCGACTGGCTCGACGTGATGCACTGTGCGAACGTCTTGACCGATCCTGCCGGCGCGAGTCGACCTGCACCACCGCCATTTCACGACGAGCCAGACTCGCCGTTGCTCGTACAGCTCGCCTTGCCAGCGGACAATGCGGGCATCGAATGGAGCGGCATCGAGTACCTCGAAGTCAATAACGCGACCGTGATCGCGAACGGAGATCCAGCGGTGGTCGCGAAGTCTCCGATCGTGAGTTGGGTCGGCCACCTCGGCACTCGCGAGCGCGTCGAGCATCTTGTCAGCGAGCTCCAGCTCGGCGGAGGCTGCGCCGTTCCAGACGCCGAGCTCGTAGCCTTGGCGAGCTGGATCGAACGCGATCGGAATGCGATGATCGAGCTCGATGTCGTACTCGTCGGCGAGTCCGATCGGTTCGACGCACTCGTGCGGAGGATCGGTGGCCGCGAGGTGGGTCCCACCGGCTTGCACATCATCTGGATTCGACGCGAGGCGCTACCCGCAATCGCCGGGCAACGCGATGTCCGTCAACTTTCGTTTCATCACGACGCCGACCTGACCTGAACGCCTCACGCGCGCTTTGCCTTTGTAGGCTTCGCCCTGCGGGCCCGCTCGATGATCGCGAGGAACGCGGCCTCGTCGAGACACTCGGTCCCGTACTGCTTGGCCTTTTGCGACTTGCTCGAGCCCGACGCGGGGTCGGCCATCACGAGGTAATTCAGCTCCTTCGTGACGCCCGAGAGCAGCGTGCCGCCGCAAGACTCGACGAGCTGCTCGAGCTCCTTGCGTGGCCGCGCGAGCGCACCGGTGAAGCAGAACGTCCTGCCGGCGAGCGGCCCGGCGTTGGCCTTGTTGACCGGCACGACGCCGGCCGCGATCAAGCGCGCGATCTCGGCCTTGCGCTGCTGGATGCCATCCGCGATCGCCTTGCCCTTCGCGCGGCCGACGCCGGGTAGCCCGGCGAGCTCGGCCTCCTTGGCTGCCTGAACCTTTTCAATCGAATCGAAACCCGCCGCGACGAGCGTCTTCGCGGACTGCAAGCCGAAGTTCTCGATGCCGAGCGCGGCGAGGAACTTCGGCAACGACAGCGGCAGCGTCGCCCGGAGCTGCGCGAGGACCTTCTGCGCGATCACCATGCCGCGACGCTCGAGCTTGGCGATCTGCTCGGGCTCGAGCTTGTACAGATCCGCCGGCTCGCGGACGAGCTTGGCCTCGACGAGCTGGGTGATCAGCTTTTCACCCCAGTCGAGCACGCCGATCGCGTCGACCCAGTTCTGGATCCGACCCTCGACCAGCGCGGGGCACTCGCGGTTGCGGCACGCCAGGTATTCGCCAACCTTGTCGAGCTTCGACTTGCAGACGCCGCACGTGGTCGGGGGCTTTGCGAGCTTGCCCTTCTTGGTGACGACCTCCTCGATGTACGGGATGACGTCGTTTCGACGCGAGACCAGCACCTTGTCGCCGATGCCGATGCCGAGCTCCGCGATGTTGCTCGCATTGTGCAGCGATGCGCGCCGCACGGTGGCGCCCGCAAGCTCGACGGGCTCGACGACGCCGATCGGCGAGACCCGGCCCGACGAGCCGGTGTCCCAGATGATATCGATCAGCGTGGTGACCTTCGCCTGCGACGCGAACTTGAAAGCGACCGCCGCGCGCGGCCGGTTGCCGAGCTCGCCCAGCATGTGCTGCACGTGAACGTCGTGCGCGCGGACGACCAGGCCATCGATCTCGTAGTCGAGCTTGGCGCGCCGGCTCTTCGCGTACTCCTGGTGTAGAGCGATCGCGCCAGCGAGGTTGGTCGCCTTGCTGTTCGGCACGGATAGCCCCAGTGCCGTCAGCCGCTTGAACTTCTTGGATTCGTCGCTGAGCTCCTCGCCTTCGAGATCGTAGAACAGCACGGAGAGGTGCTCGCAACCGGCGCCATCGAAGCGCTTGCTGGTGCCCGAGGCCTGGTTGCGCGGGTTCGCCGCCCCCGGGAAGGCCTTCTTCAGATCCGACAGTTTGAGGATGATCTCGCCACGCACGGTCACCGATACCGGGCTCTTCAACTGATGCGGCACACCTTTCATGCGGCGGGCATTGGAGGTGATCCGCTCGCCGATTTCACCGTCACCGCGCGTGATGGCGTCGGTCAGCTTGCCTTTGTCGTACGTCACGGCAAGCGAGAGACCGTCGAGCTTCTCGGTGACGAACAAGTTGTTCGTGATGCCGGTGAGCTTGGCCTTGGCGCCGAGCTCGTCGCAGCGCGCGGCCCACGCGCGGAACTCGCCCTCGTCGACCGCCTTGTTGAGCGAGCCCATCGGGATGGCGTGCCGCGCCTTGGCCCACGCGGTCACCGCGGCGGGTGAGCCGACCGACTGGAGGACTTCATGATCGGGCGCGAGCGCGCGGAGCTGATCCTCGAGCGCGTCGTACGCTGCATCGCTGACGAGCGGCGTCGCGTTGTAGTAGGCGTCCTTGTACGTGCGCAGCTGTTTCGCGAGCGCCGCGATCGTCTTGGCGGGACTTGCGGCGGTGGGCTTCTTCATCACCGCGAATCATCGCCGGATCGAGGCCGGATCGACGCCGGATCGACGGGACAATGGCTCCTTCCCAGTGCCCTACCCTGTCGAATCATACTGGTCGAGCCAATCGGCGCGCGCAAACCCGAGGTGGAGAGCACTCGCAAAGTCGACTGAGGGCGGTCATCCGTGCCTACTATTTGGCGTGCGCCTCATCATTGCCGCTTTGCTGCTGGCCGCCTGTCATCACGACGCGCTCCGCGAGGATCTCGATGTGTTCTGCAGCGCCGATGGCTTGAAGCACGCTGGTCCACTGAATGAGTTCGGACCCTGGTACGAGCCGAAGGTGAGCTCCGAGGTGATGAAGCACGAGCTCGATCACCTCAAGGACGGCACGCTCACGTTCATCCCCGAATGGAAGGCATTGATGACCAAGCACCTCGGCGAAGCGGGCATCGCGAGCTGCGCCACGTTCGGAGCGATGTTCGAGAAGAAGCCTTAACGCTGCTTACTCGGAATGGATTGAATCGGCCGCTGATCGACAACCACGACCCGTGCAACGATTGCTCCGAAGATGTCGCGTGCGATGCGTGCGTGCGTGATCGGAGAGCAAACGTGTCGCTACACGCCGGCCGGTCCTGAGCCCGTTCCGCTCAGCCGCGGTTGACGATCGCGGCGGTCGCGACCAGCTCCTCGAGGAGGGCCAACGTCGCGTGACCGGAGCAGGCGAACGGGTTCAGCGTCGCCTTCTCGGAGTACTTGAGGAGCAAGGACGCGTTGACCTTCGCGATGTTGACGTGACCCATCGTCCATTGGCCGAATCGGCGCTCGGAGATCTCCTCGTAGGCGAGGATCCGGACGTGACGGTGGCGCTTGTCACCGACGATCGTGTTGTAGAGCTCGCAGACCTCGTCGCGGCCGCCCTCGAGGACCTGGACGAAGACTTCGTCGCTCATGCACAACATCCCGGTGATGCCGCGCGGCGGATTGTTCTTGCGCGATTGTTCGAGGATCGCGTCCAGGACGTCGGGGGTGAGCGGGACCGCCGCGCGGCTAGCGTAGAGACAGCGGACGAGCATCTCGACCTCAGTTCTTCAGGTTGATGAGAGAGAGGAACTCGCGGCGAAGTGCGGGGTTCTTGAGGAACGAGCCGCGCATGACGCTGTTGATCATCTTGGTGCCCGTGTCCTTCACGCCGCGCCAGTGCATGCAGAAATGATCGGCCTCCATGACCACGGCGAGGCCATCCGGCGTCACCTTGTTCATCAGCATCTCGGCGAGCTGCATGATCGCCTCCTCCTGGATCTGAGGCCTACACATGATCCACTCGGCCAGCCGCGCGTACTTGGACAGGCCGATCAGGTTCGAGTGTTCGTTGGGCATCAGGCCGATCCACACCCGACCCATGATCGGGCAGAAGTGGTGGCTACACGCGCTGCGCACGGTGATCGGCCCGACGATCATCAGCTCGTTCAGGTACGCCGCGTTTGGAAACTCTGTCACCGACGGTGGCGGCACGTAGCGCCCGCGGAAGACCTCCGTCAGGTACATCTTGGCGACACGTCGCGCGGTGTCTCGGGTGTTGTGATCGGAATCGAGATCGATCACCAAGCTCTCGAGCACGCCCTCCATCTTGCCAGCGACCTCGTCGAGCAGCGCATCGAGGTCGCCCGGCTCGATGAACGTAGAGATATTGTCGTTCGCGTGAAACCGATGCTTCGCTTTCTTGATTCGATCGCGGATCTCCGCCGACACGGCAACGCTGGGAAGTTTGGGCTTGGCGGTCATGGAGGTGCCGCGCGAACGGCGGCAGGACGATGAGATGTGCGGGGAGTGCCTGCGGTTACACGGTCTTCAGCGAAGGACGCAGGCGCTTCTGATGGCGCAGTTCCATATCCACGAGGACCGCAAGGCCAAGCTCTATCCGTTGCTGCTCGATGTCCAAGCCGATCATCCGATCGTGGTCGTCGGGTCGAGCGCCATCGACTTTGTCTTCAGAAGGAGCTAGCCACTGGCGGATCGACTATCCACCCGG